>JALRIJ010000321.1 GCA_023255485.1 Flectobacillus sp. | reverse complement strand
CAGGCGGCACAGGTCATCCCCGTAACAGGGACAATCAGGGTTTTTATATGGATTTGTTCTGTCGTCTCTTTCATGTTGTTTGTTGTATAAAAAAACAACACAAAAGTAGCTCGAAAGATTTACAAAAGACTCCGCTAATTCTTAGAGAAAAGGTTGATAGATGTTAGGGGAGTCGAGTGTAGTTGAAGTCATATTAAGTTAGAGCCCCTTGTAGAGAGCTACTTGAAAATCTAAAAGTTCCTTTTTTACACGGAAAAAGCCTGTGTTAAACGTATGGTAGTACTCTTCTAAGCTGCTTAGTAAGAGGTTAATAGAGGTAACGTTGTATTCTTTTGAGAAATATACTAAATCGTCACTTAGATACTGAAGAAAACACTCGTTGCTTGCTTCACTTAGTGTAGTTGCAAAGGAGTTATCGGCTAGGATACTTCTCAAATGTTCCTGATACTGTGGCTCCAACTGTTTCAAATTGGCTATATGTTGCTCAATTGATTCGACGTTTAGATTTTCATGTAGAAAAAGCGTTGCTCCTCTCATTTTTCCATACATCTCGAAATGAATATCGAATGCTTTGTCAAAAACCTCAAAGCAATGGTAGTAGTGGAAGTAGGTTTCTTCTTGTCCTTTTGCTTGTGCTAATGATAAAAAGAAAAGGTATATCTTGTTATCATTCTCCTCTATCTGTTTATTGAATGATATTTGCTCTAGCTCTAGCTTCTCAATCAGTGTGAGAGCATCACTTTGAGAATATTTTATTCCATCAAAATCAAAAGTTTGTATAGCGATTACTCCGTTGTGGATTTGCTGTAATTGTTGAATGTCATGTAGATTTGTAAGAGATAGACCAATTAATTCTACCATCTGGTTGCCAAATAATGTTTCGAACGAAAAGGACGAGACTGGAGTTTTTGACTCGTTTATTTCTGTTAAACGGATGATTGGATTTTTATTGTCATAATACCCATTGAAAATAGTATCGAATTTATTGGCGTTAAATTCAGTTGTATAGTTATCTATGAAGCTTTCAATTTTTTCGTCCTGCCTTTCTTCTTGCTCGGTTATGTTTGTGTAAAGTATGTTCGTAAGTGTTTTCTGAGTAGATTCTATGTTTGCAAACAGGCTTGTGGCCTTGTTTGAATTCACATTTTTCGTTGTAATATTCAGAGTCAATAGTGCTTTAACCCGACTCTCAGTACTAGGGTGGGATTCCCATTGATTGACGATAACCAACCTTGTTTTATAGTGTTGATTTACATAACTAAGGTCAATTAAGGGCAATTGATTTTCAGAGGGTAGAGCGTTCTTTTGACCCAGAAAATTAAGGACAAAGAGTTGTTGAGGATAGATATTCGATGGTCTTAGTGTTGCGATTCTGTTACTATAGTAAACAAGCACTTCATTATAGGATTGCTCTGCTAATTCTAGTCGTAATAAGGACGTAATTAAAGGTCTAGAACCAGCTACATGAGCCGCTATTTCGTCGGCATTAAACTCCATTTCTCTGGATAAACTCATGTAGTTGAGGTTTACAACTTCATAGATTTTTCGGAGTAGCCATTGAATTCCCGAAATGATTCCCTTTGCAATCGCTACAAAAAGCCCAAATGTCGTATTCAAGGCTGCTATTTTATCTGTGAAGGCGTCAAATGAGGCATTTTCATATAGTAAATTATAAATGATTCTGTTGACATTATAGACATAGCTCCCGACTTTCATCGACTTTTGTGAGAAATGTCCAAACTCATGTGCTAGGATAGCTTCCAGTTCACTGACTGTTACGGAGTTAATAAGTCCCATACCTATCTGTAGATTTTTCTTTATGGGAAAAAACATACTTAAGAAGCTTGAGTCGTAAAAAACACTCGCATTAACCTCCGAAGACAGGTATATTTTTTTGGGAAAATCAGTATTGACTTCATCTACTATTTTCTGAATAAAATCGAAAAGTAAGGGCTCTTGTGTCGCCGAAATCTCAATCAGGTGAGCACGGGTGGTAATATTTTTTTTGAATATAAATTTCGTTAAAAAGATAAATACCAAAATTCCCATTGTGATAATTCCCATACTCAGCAGGAAAATAAACGTAGTAAATCTATAAGACATGAGTTTAAACCCAACGAATCCACATCCTATGGCGAACAGCATCCCTACAATAGCTAAGGTAATATAAGACACAATGAATAAGACAATAGCCCCGATAGCCTTAATTGTCATTTTCTTGAATGAATCAGAAATGGTAATTTGTTTCATAAGTTATGATTTAGAAATTCAAAATATTACGGTGCGAAAGTAAAATTTTTTCGTACTTCTTGTATTCTTAATAAGTTATAAATTAAGTGATAAAATGCTTATACCGTTTTAACTATAGCATTAAGTAAGGAAAAGTTCGTTGCCAATAAGTACTTCTCAAACAGCTATAAAACGTATAGCAAAGTAGTTATATTTTCCGTATCTTTAAAGTAGTGATTCCTTAGGTAAAAACCAGCAGATAGTCCTATTTTCTAATCTACTAATTTTAATAGCTGTGTTTGTCTAACTACAAGTATAGTCCATCTTTTTAATTTATTTGATAAATAGTTTGAAAAGTAACCATGTTTTTATTTTTTGCATGATATTTGTATAAGTCCAGTTATTGGATTGCACAAGAGCTAGTAACCAATTACTTGTTTTTGAGTCTTAATGATAATTCTTAATTTGTTAAATAAACATTTCGTCCTCCCTCTCTTAGATTAGATACTTAATTGTCTTAACCTACAGCAGGTAACAACACGTCTTTGTACGATTGTGAATGCTGCTTACTCATACATAGTTCATACCATAAATAAAATACATCGGCTCAATCCAAGTCTTGCCTCTAAAGTATTATGAGATAGGGGAGGACTAGGTTGCTTTATCCTTATACCAAGTAGTTTTGAAAACATGATGAATAAATCCTTACACACCAGTAATTTCTTTGTAGAGAAGCGAACAAAGCATTATTGTTTTACGAGCATTCTTCTCTTATTATGGATGAGTTTTATGGCCAATAGCCTTAAGGCTCAAACCTGTAATGCCGTCGTGAATGGAGATTTTGCCGCCAATGGTGCTAATTATACTTACACAACGAGTTGGACTTTTAATAGTAATGCATATAACTCGGCAGATGGAGCCAGTAATGCTTCTTTAAAGCAATCGTTGACGGGTTTAAATGGTGGCCCAACTGCGGGAAGT
>JALRIJ010000320.1 GCA_023255485.1 Flectobacillus sp. | reverse complement strand
TGAAAAAGGCTTTTCTATGTAGGCATCTGCTCCTAGTTCAAGTCCTTCCACTTTGGCTTGGAGGGCATTTTTGGCAGTTAGTAATACCACGGGAATATGCGAAATCTCAAAACTAGCTTTTATTTTTCTGCATAGTTCAAACCCGTCCATCACGGGCATCATGACATCGCTTACAACCAATTGAACAGCGGTTTCATGTAATATCCGAAGGGCTTCTTGGCCGTCTTCGGCTCTCAAAATTTGGTACTTATTTCGTAAAATTCGTTCTAAAAAATCTAAAATTTCATCGTTATCATCTACTAATAAAACAAGGGGTAATGGTTCTGTATGCATCATTGTTAAGGTTAAATCGTTAAAAAACCTCTTCCAGAGGTAAGGTAAGTACAAAGACGATAGAGCCGTCGGGCGTGTCTTTCAAGAATAAATCACCATTGAGTAGTTCTGTTAAGGAACGAGCAAGTGTAAGCCCAATCCCTGTCCCTTCTTGTTTGGATTCTTTTAGTCGATAAAAGGGTTCAAAAATTTTCTCTTTCATCTCCGTCGGAATACTTGTGCCATCGTTTTCAAATTCGATGGTCAAATAGGACGCATCGTTTGCTATAGGTAGTACTCTGATAGTCACGTTTTTATGAGCAAATTTGATAGCGTTATTTAACAAATTAGAAAATATTTTTGTCAGAGCTTCTTCATCTGCAACGACAAAAACGGTCTCTGCATAGCAATCTATTTGGTAGTCAATTTTTCTTTTTTTAGACAATAATTTAAAATTTTCAAAGGCTTCATTTAATAGTAGTGTCGCATTGATACGGGTACATTGTAGACTAAAGCTTTTGGTTTCTACTTTTCTAAAGTCAAGAATTTGGGTAACCAAAGCGATTAAACGATTGGTGTTCCGTTCCATCAAGACTACATCTTCTTTAATATCGGGTAGTGTTTCTACATAGTCCAATAGGTTTTCGACAGGGCCTTTGATTAGCGTTAATGGCGTTCTAATTTCATGAGCTAGGTTGGTGAAAAAATCAATTTTGGCTTCGTATATTTCTTTGGTTTTTTTGTCTTCTACTCGTTGGTGATAATTGCGTAATAAATAGTAGATTAATCCTATCAATAATCCCCAATAAATTACGTAAGCTAAGGTGGTTGCCCACCAAGGAGACAAGATGTGAATTCTCAATTCCTTTGTAGGTGTCCAACTTCCATTTATAAATGCTTTTAATTTAAAGACATATCTACCTGGTGTCAGATTCGTGAAATATACTTTTCGATTTGGTCTTACCGCTGTCCACTCTTTATCAAGACCTTCCATGAAATAACAGTATTGAGTCATTTCTGGTGAGTTGTAGCTCAGTGCTGCAAAATCGAGGTTAAAAGAAGACTTGTCGTGCGGCAAGGTGATTTGTTTGGTAAACAAAATGGATTCCTTTAAAATAGCGTTGTGCTGACTCACTTCTTCCTCTTTATTTTGCAAACTAAAACCCGTAATAAAAATAGAAGCCGTAGTGGATAACGGGCTAATATCCGCAGGATTAAAGCGAATCATTCCTTTGGCACTTCCCAAATATAGGGTACCATCTGCATCTTTGTATCCAGAATTATAGTTGAACTGGTCACTCAAGAGCCCGTTGTTTTTGGTATAGGTGATAACGACATGGTCATTGCTATCGAGTTTTACGAGTCCTCTTGAGGTCGTTAACCACTTGTAATGTGAATTATCTTCTAATACCTTGAAAATGAAATTACTAGGCAATCCATTTTTAGTAGTAATTGCGTGCATTTTCTTCCGATTAGCACTGAGTTTGCAAACACCACCTCCTTCGGTGGCAAACCATAAACAGTGTTTGCTATCTTCATAAATGGCATTTACATTGCCATTGCTTAGTCCATTAATACCATCTCGCTGAAACTTGATTGAGCCTTTTACCTTAGTCATTGGATTGAAAAAATAGACCCCATTATGCGTGCCTACCCAGATGGTATGTCGGTGGTCTTCAATGAGATGAGTAAACCGCATATTATAGTTTGGAACGTCCATCACCTGAGTAAATCCATCTTTTTTTGGATGATATTTAAACAGCGTGCTTGAGCTACCTGCATAGATATCACCTGATTTTGTTTGGAGTAAACTGAGAATAAAATTGTTCTTTAGGTCATATTTCCCTGTTCCTACATCATAGTGTTTGGTGACTTGTCCCGTTTTACTATTCATCCGATCAAGTCCATGTTCAAATGTTCCTATCCAAATTTCGTTACCAACACTCAAGAGTCCATGAATATTCGGATAGGCGATACCTCGACTATTACCTGTCGGTAAAAATTGGCTAATTGCTCCTGTTTTTGGATTGAGCCTATTTAATCCTGCATCTTCTGTACCAATCCAAATATTGCCAGTAGGGTCTTTGCAAATTTCTCGTACCGCATTACCACTGATTGCCTTGCTTGAGTTATCAGCAAAAAACTTGTCGAACAAGGCATATTGTTTAGAGTAGTAATTGATACCGCCAAAATAAGTGCCTGCCCAGACACCCCCTTCGCTGTCTTTACAAAGCGAATAGACGGCATTATCTGTAAGGGAAAAAGGGTCTAGGAATTTTTTCTTGAGATTAATGAAGCGATGGGTACGAGTATTGAGAATGTAGATACCCGATTCGGAGGCTATCCAAAGCTCATCAGTACTGTATTGTAATATATCTCTTATATGAATATTGGTTTTGTCGGTGCTATGAGTAAGCAAATCCTTGTAGGAGTTCGTGTTGAGGTCAAAGGCTTTTAAACCCTGACTTGCTGTGCCTGCATAGAGTGTTTGTTTATCTTTTACCCATAATTTGTGAACCCATTTCGACGATACTTTAGGAGAGTGACTAAATAAATCGTATGTACTGAAGGTCTGTGTATGAGCATCAAATCGGTGGAGTAATCCGTTGCTAGTAGCTGTCCAAATACGTCCTTCTTTATCCATCGTTAATGCCGAAACATAAACGTCGTTTCCTGTTAGATAGCGTGTTAGCTTCTTTTTTTCAAAATTATAAGAATAGAGTACTTGCCTAGAGGTAAACCATAATTGATGTTGCCTGTCTAGTTGTAGACAGCCAATATGCTCGATACCCTTATTAGGAAAAAAAGGTTCTAACCGTTCTTTAGAAGGATTAAATCGAAAGAGCCCTTTGCTTGAGCCTACCCAAATTGTTCCCTTGTCGGCAAGCAAACAATTAATAAAGT
>JALRIJ010000031.1 GCA_023255485.1 Flectobacillus sp. | reverse complement strand
GTTTGTAGGAACATCTGCATTGATGGCACAAACAAAGGCTGAAAAAGAAGTGGCAACTGCCGCAGAAAATTTACGTTTGGCGATTTTAAATGCAGACAAGCCAACCTTAGAAAAAATCTTATGCGACGAACTTACCTACGGACACTCTGGTGGTAATGTAGAAACAAAAGCACATTTGATAGAAACGCTAGTTTCTGGTGAATCTGATTTTGTGAAAATGGATGTTACCGAACAAACTATTTTGGTAAAAGGGAAAACAGCTATTGTTCGCAATCGATTATTTGCAGAAACGAACAACAACAAAGTGCCGGGAACTGTAAAATTGTTTATCCTTTACGTTTTTCAAAAAGAAGGAAGTATTTGGAAATTACTAGCACGTCAGGCGGTTAAAGATTTGAAGTAAGTTCGATCCTTAATAGAAGCAGAGGGTAAACCTAATCATTCAACATTAGGTTTACCCTCTATTTTTGTGTAAAGACGAAGTCTAAAGGCGGATTCGTAGAAAATAATTATCTACTTAACGACTTCTTAAATTAAAAAAGATTTGATAGAGCGATAGATTTAGTATTTTTGCACCCATGAATGCATTAAAATTTAAATATATTCGCCAGAGCGTAGGAATATTCTTGGTTACCATGGGTAGTCCACTCATCTTCTTTTTTAAAGAGTTTCTTGGTTTTGGAGGAAGCTCTGCTTTTACCATTGCTGGTTTAGCATTGGGTTGTGTCTTGCTTATTTCGGAAGATACATTGAAGGTTTGGTATAAACCCAATATTGTTACGTTCCGACTAGCGGCTTATTTTACAGTTCTTTCGTATGCCTATATGTATTATTTTAACCCGACTTACTGGATGCCATCCTTGATGTTTCGAGAAACGGGTAACTACCTCTTTATCATTGGCTTTTTTGTATTGCTACTGGGTGTATCGAGTGATATTAAAAAGGAATTCTTACCTGTCGTGTCAATCCTCACATTTTTTGGTAGTATTTGTCTGATTTATTCGATGGCAACCAATCCATTTTTTATAATTGGACAACGTGCTACGGTAGTTTTTGGAGATGGCTCAACCTCTGCCAGTGGAAACCCTCACGTATATGCACGAAATGCCTTTGCCGCTGTTTTTTCTAGTTATTTACTTCTAAAAGATAGTAACCTACGCTGGAAATTGTTTTGTTTAGGTAACATATTTTTGTCCCTCATTGTGTTGATGTTAACTCAGGCTCGTTCTACTTTATTGGCATTCTTTTTCGCTCTGGGTATTTTCTTGTTCTACAATGTTAGACGAATGAATGTGGGAAAAGCAATTCGTTCGTTCTTTAGCGCTCAAAATATTGTTATTATGGTTTCTCTTCTTGCAGTCATTGTTGCTGTTTTTATCATCGAGGGAAATTTGATAGATATTATTTACTCCTACTACGAAAATGCTTCAACCACCTTTGTAAAGGCTTTATTAACAGCAGCAGGTCTTGCAGGGGAAAAAGAAGTGGATGCTTCTGCCATGGGACGTGTAGGGAACTTTGCGTATTTCTCTGAACTATTGGAAGATGAGCCTTGGCTGATTTTTCTGGGAAAAGGATATCGTTTCTTTTATTTAGATATTCCTTTGCTTGAATCCTTGTTAGATTATGGCATTATGGGTTTCTTCTCTTTTGGTATGATGAACTGGATTTTCTTTAAGGATTCGCTACGAACCATTCGAGATAATAAGAATAATATGAATATTTTCTTCTGCTATTTATTCTTTACCTATTTCGTAGGGATTTTTACGGGTGGAAGGCCTAACGATACTCCTTATTGGTTTGTATATGCCTTTTTGATTCGTTTTGTAGGTATGGAGTATCTGAAGACTTATAAAAAAGAAGAAGCTCCTACATCTCTTGCAGAAAATACCGAATCTTAAAGCTATGAAAGTTTTAATTGTGCATAATCAACTGTGGGCTCATTATAAAGCAATCATTTTTAATGAATTACAACAGTTAATAGATAAAGAAGAAAATACAGAATTACTTGTCGTCCAACTAGCAATGGTCGAGAAAAGTCGAACGTCACTTGGACAAGTAGATTTAGCCTCTCATCGATATAACTATAAATTAGTACATGAGGGAACGCTAGAAGAGTTAACCTTAAGACAACGTTTGATAGGTATGATGAATGCCATTAGGACGTTTAAGCCAGATGTGGTCAATCTTACAGGATACTATGATGTGGCTTCTTGGATGGTGTTATTTTATTGCAAATTAGTAGGAATAAAGACGGTATTATCCAATGAGTCTACGCTAGGAGACCACCAACGCAAAGGCTTAAAAGAGCAGTTGAAGGCTTTTATCATCAGGCAATTTGACGGCTATTTTAATTTTGGAACTCGTTCTGCGGAGTATCTTTTAACACTAGGTGCAAAGCCTTCGCAATTACTCGTGAACCGTAATTGTGTGGATAATGAACGCTTGAAGGAGGTCTTTGATCAAGAGAAAGCTCTAATGCAACCTAAGGAGAGACGCAACTTCATATTTGTAGGACGCTTAATCCCTTTTAAAAACCTGCCTAGCTTCATGGATGCCCTTGAAATGGCTAATCAAGCAGTAACACAACCGTGGGGGTTTGTGATTCTTGGAGAAGGAGAACAACATACCCTACTTCTTGAAAAGTCAAAGTCCTTGTCTTATCCTGTAACCTTCCATAAAGGAGTTGCTTGGGACGATGTTCCTCGTTATTTGGCTCATGCTGACGTGTTAGTCTTGCCAAGTTCTTCAGAACCTTGGGGCTTAGTGGTGAATGAAGCGATGGCCTGCGGTATGCCTGTAGCCGTGTCAAAAAAATGTGGTTGTGCCATTGATTTGGTGAAAGAAGGAGAAAATGGATTTACGTTCGACCCTCAAGATGTACACAAAATCAAAGACGTACTTGTTAAAATAATGGATGCGAATACTGATTTACATCGTTTGGGAAGGCAATCCAGTGCTATCATAAAAGAATATTCGCCTGAAAACGTGGCGAAGGAAATGTTGGAAGGGTTCAGAAAAATATGCCAATTCGGAAAAAAATAAATACAATACAACTGCTCAGAGGATTAGCTGCCATTGCAGTCGTTTTACATCATGTTGCTGGATATTTGAAGGAAAGCAACCATCTACACTTTTTAGGAGGCTATTGCCGTATTGGTTTTGCAGGAGTCGATTTATTTTTTGTTATTAGTGGTTTTATCATCCATTTTACCTCCAAATCATATCTGAATACTCCGTCCAAGTTGGGCGAATATTGGAAGAAAAGGACGATTCGGGTGTATCCAATCTACTGGATTGTTACTACGGGTATTTTTCTGTTTCAATTTTTATTACCGCTTCTCAATAAGAGGGCAGCACTCAATACGGGCTATCCGATGGAATGGCTTGCATTTGTAAAAACCTATCTGTTACTTCCCGTTCACTTTGCGATTAATCCCGTAAGCTGGACGCTGAGTTATGAACTGTTTTTTTATTTGATGTTCTCTCTTTTGATTATCTCAAAGCGTTTGTGGGTAGTGCCTGCTGGTGTCTTGTTGTTTTCAGCGTGGCATATTTTTGTAGAACAGTATCAGCATCGGACATTTGGCTATAATTACTATAATTTTTTCTTTAGTAGTTATAATATTGAGTTTTTCTTGGGATATTTACTGTTTATAGTATACGATAAGGGGCTGTTTTCTATGCCAACATGGCTCGCTTGGTTAGGTGTTGCCTGCTCTTTAATGGTAATTGGTTCATTGGGTTACGGGGTCATTGATGGTGATTACTACAAACGATTTGTTGTTTTTGGGCTTACCTCTGTACTACTTCTACATTCTTTATTAAAGTTAGAAGAAGCACAACAATTAACTATTCATCCCTTGTTTATCGTGTTGGGAGATGCCTCTTATATCATTTATTTGATTCATTTTCCATTGATTTTTTTTATGAATAAATTGTTATTGATTACGCATATTCAATTAAGTAGTCAAGGACTTGTTAATTATAGTTACTTGATTGTGTTGGTTGTCATAGGGCTAGGAGTGTTGTTGCACAAATTGCTAGAAGTACCAATGAATACCTACTTAATGCAAATAAGTAGTCGTCTAAAAACAGGAAACAGTAGCTCCTAATTGAGTACATTAGGACTGAAAATAAAGAAGGACAATATTATTTTTTGATAGACATTTACTTAAAATAGCTTACTAGTGAAAATACTAAACATCTGTGGATATTCTTGGGACATTGGTGGCCCTCCTAAAATCATATATGATCACGCAATCGAACAGCTGAAAAATGGGGCAGAAGTAACTATTTTGACACCTATTTCGGAAGGACAAAAAGTGTATGATGTACCTCAGGGGGTAAAAATCGTTACCTGCCAACGTCACTGGTTAGCGAAATTTTGGCCAGAGTTTTCACCTGAATTATATTATTGGCTGAAAATGCACGGGAATGAATATGATGTGATTCATATTCATGGTGTTTGGCATTTTGCGGGTGTTGCTCCGTATTTAGCAGGGGTGAAAACGCCTAAATGCATTACGATTCATGGCTTGTTAGATCGTTGGGCGGTACGTCATGGCTATTGGAAGAAATTTTTGTTTGGTCTTCTTTTCCAGAAAAATATTCTCCGAAAAACGGAATTGATTCAAATTAATAATTTGGATGAACAAGAAGATGTTCGCTTATTTTTAGGGGAAGAGCATCCTAATGTTGTCATTGTTCCGAATGGAATGAATCTTGCAACTTTTGAAAACCTGCCTCCTAAAGGTATTTTTAGAGAAAAGTTCGGCGTACCAAACGATAAGAAGATTGTATTATTTTTGAGCCGTATTAACATCAAAAAAGGCTTGGATATGCTTTTGCCTGCTTTTGCAGAATTGCTAAAGGAGCGAGATGATTGTGTGTTGATGATGGCAGGACCTGATGATGGTTATCTGAAAGAAACACAAGATTTTATTGCCCAACATAAGCTTGAAACAAAAATCCAATTGGTAGGAATGCTTACGGGTACAGAGAAGTTGGCAGCCTTTGTCGATGCCGATGTCTTTGCATTACCTTCTTATTCGGAAGGCTTTTCGATTGCCACTTTAGAAGCTCTCATTTCAGGGGTGCCTTCTTTACTTTCGGATAGAGTTGGTTTTGGACCAGCAATTAAGGAAACGAATGCGGCACATTTAGTAGAACTAAATGTGCCAAGTATCAAGAACGGATTAAGAAAACTATTGGATGAACCTGAGTATGCCGCTCAATTGGCTGAAAATGGAAAGAAATTAGTCCGTACACGCTATGATATTCAGATTGTAGCGAAGCAGTTATTGAAGGAATTTGAAAAAATAAGCCGTCGATAAGTGTTTCTTTTTAACCGTTTCTTACCCGAATAGCAGATTATGCAGGATATTACCGTAATTATATTGACTTTCAACGAGGAGAAGCATATTGGACGATGTATTAAATCCTTGTTGCCATTTACCGATAAAATCTTCATCGTAGATTCATTTTCGACTGATAAAACAGTGGAAATTGCCGAAGCCTTGGGTGCAAAAGTTGCCCAAAATCCATGGGTGAATTATGCCCAACAATTTAATTTTGGTATTAAAAATAATCCTTTTAATACCAAATGGTTGATGCGTATGGATGCCGATGAATATGTGTTGCCTGAACTAGCCACCGAAATCAATGAGAATCTGACAGGAATGCCCGCTGATGTTAGTGGTATTTATATCAAACGTAGAGTGATTTTCATGGAAAAATGGATTAAACAAGGGGGCTATTATCCCATTTGGTTAATGCGTATCTGGAGAAATGGACATGGTATTTGCGAAGAAACATGGATGGATGAGCATATAAAGCTATCGGAAGGACGCACTATTCAATTTCAACACGACTTGGTTGATCATACCTTAAATAACTTGACATGGTGGACGCAGAAGCATAACCTTTATGCCATTCGGGAGGTAATTGATTTGTTGAATATAAAGTATAATTTCAAAAATCAAGAGACAGTTGAACCTAATCTATGGGGTACACAAGAAGAACGAAAGCGTTATTTGAAAATCAAATATGCGTCTGTTCCTCTGTTCACCAGACCTGTCTGCTATTTCCTGTATCGCTACTTCTTGAAATTGGGTTTTCTGGATGGAACAAAAGGCTTTGTATGGCATATTTTACAAGGATTTTGGTATCGGTTCTTAGTAGATGCCAAAATGTACGAAGTGTACCATCGAGTGGGTAACGATAAAAAGGCAATTGTTGAATTTTTTAAGAGTGAATATGGTAAAGATTTAGAGCAATAAGCTTTACAAATATAGAATTAAAGGAAGATTATCAGGTAGAAATACGAAACACCATGCGAGCGGAAACAAGGTTGCAAGATTATGATAACGGGTGGTATAAACCCGCAGGGAAGTTGAAAATCCTTTCGTGGTTTTTGATGAACACGCTTTTTATAAATAATTATTTGCCCATACCTGTAATCATAAAAGTAAAGGTACTTCGCCTTTTTGGAGCGACTATTGGGACGAATGTAATGATTAAGCCCAAAGTCAATATTAAATATCCGTGGTTTTTAACAGTAGGAAGCCATGTTTGGATAGGGGAATGTGTTTGGATTGATAACTATACCGAAGTCATCTTGGAAGATAATGTCTGTCTATCTCAAGGGGCGATGTTACTTACGGGAAATCATAATTACAAAAAGCCAACCTTTGACCTGATGATAGGGAAAATTCACCTAAAAAAAGGCGTTTGGATTGGTGCAAAAGCAACCGTGTGCCCGAATGTGGTTGGAGAAAGTCATGCTGTCTTAACCGTAGCATCTGTAGCAACTAAAAGTTTAGAAGCTTACGGTGTTTATCAAGGAAATCCCGCTATTAGAGTAAATAATAGGGCTTTGAGCTAATCAATTGAAAAAGATATTTTTCGTGTATTGAATTAGACTCAGTAAAATGTGAAAAGGAAGTGCTATATTTCAAATGAAAATTTCTAACTAAAAGTTTATGACCGATTTTTTTCTTCAACTATATAATAACAGGCTTTTTCAAATTACTATTACAGGTATCGTAGCCGCTTTGATGTCGATTAATGCCATTCCTGTGATTATCAAGATTTCCCGATTGAAAAACTTGATGGCAGAGCCTGGAGAGCGTAGTTCTCACATTAGACGTACCCCTACCTTAGGAGGTGTAGCTATTTTTGCGTCTATTTTGATAAGCTATTTTTTATGGGAAAATCCAGACGAAGGTCATTTTGTTCATTTGTCTATTTCTGCCATTGTCATTCTCTTTTTTCTAGGAGTGAAAGATGATATTCTAATTTTGTCTCCCAAAAAGAAAATGATTATCCAGATTGTCGCTTCTGCCTTAGTGATTATTATGGGAGATTTACGACTAGAAAATCTGTTTGGTATTTTTGGAATAGACCATATTCCTTATATCATTAGTGTACCTCTTACCATTTTTGTCTTTATTGCTTTAATTAACGCCATCAACTTAATTGATGGAATTGACGGACTTGCAGGAGGAATCGGAATGATTGCTGGTGGAACTTTTGGCGTTTGGTTTTATCTTAATGGGCATTATGCTCTTGCGTCTTTGGCTTCTTCAATGGCAGGGGCATTATTAGGTTTTTTACGCTTTAATTATTCTAAAACGTCCAAAATCTTTATGGGAGATACAGGCTCGCTGTTAGTCGGTTTTCTTCTAACCATGTTCGCAATCAAATTTGTACAACTAAATATTGTCTATCGCTTTGATCCTAACGCTATCTTTAGTGCTCCTATCTTAGCTATTGTAGTACTGATTGTTCCTATTTTTGACACAGTGAGGGTATTTATGGTTCGGTTGATGGAGAAAAAGTCTCCTTTTGTAGGTGATCGTAATCATTTGCATCATATTTTAATTGATTCAGGATTAACTCATTTCCAAGCATCGGCTATTCTATGGGTTTTTAGCTTAGTATCTACCTTGCTTTTTTTGGCTATTAGTAAAGAGGTAACCAACATGACATCCCTTTGGATTTTATGTGGAGTTTTTGGGCTTTATATGTGGGTTTCGCATATTTTAAAACAACGAAATATTAAAAAACAAGAATTAAAGAATAAAGAAAAAGAAAGTCAAATACTCGCATAATTGCTTGAAATGCAGCTTTTAAAGGGAATTAACGAAAAAAAAGGCCTTTTTTTATACGAAATAGCCCATAGTAGCAGTTAAGACTAATAAAGAAAGTCTCTATTTTTGTGGAGAAAAGAACACATCATTTTTCCCATTAGAACAGTTATTCAATATGAAAAAAATCTTTGTTGCTGTAGCCTTACTTCCTTTGGTATTCTCTTGTGTAAGCAAAAAGAAATTTGCCGAAGCTCAGTCGAAAATAGTATCACTAGAAGCTGCAAACACTGCCGCAATAAGTAAATTACGTACTGATGTAAGCGATTGCGAAACGAAAAGTGCAGAACTGAAAAATGCTTTACAAATCAAAGAGGCGGATTTAGTAGCTAAAGCAAATCAGGTGAAAACTCTACAAGAGCAAGTAGATTATTTGAAAAAATCGAACACTAATTTATTAGATCGTTTATCAGATTTATCTATTGTGAGCAAAACAGGTGCTGAGAGTATTAAAAAATCCCTTGAAGCATTAAATGATCAAGGTAAATATATTCAGAACCTAAACAGCTCAATGCAACGTAAAGACTCATTAAACTTAGCATTGGTAATGAACCTAAAACGTTCATTGGCTGATGTAAATGATGATGACGTAACGGTAGAAGTGAAAAAAGGCGTTGTTTATATCTCTATTTCTGATAAAATGTTATTCCGTTCTGGAAGTTCAGATATCAATGCGGCGGCTGAAATCGTGTTAGGTAAAGTAGCTAAAGTGGTGAATGACCATAAAGAATTGGATATCTTAGTAGAAGGACATACAGACAATGTACCTATTTCAACGGATTGTGTGAAAGACAACTGGGATTTGAGTGCTAAACGTGCAACGGCAGTTGTTCGCTTACTACAAACAAAATTTGGTGTTGTGCCTAGTCGTATGACTGCAGGAGGACGTTCGGAGTTTATTCCTAAAGAAACAAACGATACTGCAGCGGGACGCAAGGCAAACAGAAGAACGGAAATTATCGTATTACCGAAATTAGACCAATTCTTCCAAATGCTTGTACCAGCAAACAAATAAGAGTTCAAATTAAAATTTGCTTAAAAACGGAGAGTCTTAGAAAAGGACTCTCCGTTTTTGTTTTAAAATGGCTAAATTTGATTACTGTTGAAATGAACTTAACTTTTTGGCAGTATTTACATTACCAAGAAGCACACGTTATATGAGAATTTTAGTAATTGAGGATGAGGTCAAAACCCTTCAATTGATTAAGCAAGGTTTGGAAGAACAGCAATGGGAGGTTGACATTGCTTATGATGGCTTGATGGGCTTTCAACTCGCTAGCCGTCAAGAATATTCTTTGATTATTTCAGACATTATTCTCCCAGGAATCAATGGCTTAGACTTGTGTCGTAAGTTACGTTTATCAAATGTGACTTCCCCTATTTTATTATTGACCGCACTAGGAACTACTGATGATAAAATCGTCGGGTTGGATGCAGGAGCAGATGATTACCTCGCCAAGCCGTTTGAATTTAGAGAACTTCTGGCAAGAGTACGAGCCTTAACTCGCCGAAATAGCCGTTCTACTAATACCGAAAATATCTTAAAAATTGCCGATTTAAGTATGGACTTAAATGCAAAAGTGGTACTGAGAGACGGGAAGCAAATTGCCTTAACAGCGAAAGAGTTTGGGTTATTGGAGTATTTTTTGAGACATCAAGGTCGAGTAATCTCGAAGGTTGAATTAGCTGAAAAAATTTGGGATGTTACCTTTGATACAGGTACGAATGTGATTGAAGTGTACGTGAATTTTCTTCGAAAAAAAATAGATAAAGACTTCTCTGTTAAATTATTACATACTCAAATCGGAATGGGCTATGTCCTTAAAGTAAGCTAAATGAAATCGGATGACATTCGCTCTCGGCTCACCTATCAGTTCATCACATTGGTAACGGCCATTTTATTGCTCTTCTCTATCGGGGTTTATTTTTTTAGTAAATTATACCTTGAAAAACGCTTCTTTAAACGGCTCGAAGACAGAGCTGTAACTACTACCACACTTCTTTTTGACTTACAAGCAGCCAGCACGACCATTATGAAATTGGTTCATGTTTCAGACAAAGAGCTCTTGAACGATGAACGAATCTCTATTTACAAAGAAGCCACCAAACAGCTTGTTTTTTCTACCGAACAAGAACAAATCCTACCCATATTGCCTTTCATTGAAAAACGAAAAGGAGCTACCGATGCTATTCATACACATTTAGGAGAATATCAGGTGTTTGCGGTTGCCATTCAATATCAGCAAGAAAGCTATTGGGTGGTTGTGTCGGCTATTGACCGTATAGGAGGGGAGGCTCTAGCCGATCTTCGCCGTATTTTAATCGTAATGGTCTTGGTGGGAGTACTACTATTAGGGCTATCAGGTTGGTTTTTTGCAGGTCGTGCCTTAGCTCCGATGTCGAATATTGTCTCTCAAGTAAATGATATTTTCCCTGCCAATGTAACTCGACGAGTAGAACATTCTAACAAGACTGACGAAATTGGAGTACTCGTGGCTACCTTTAATCAATTGCTGGATAGAATTGAGGAGGCCTTGATGATGCAAAAACTCTTTATCGCCAATGTCTCCCATGAATTGAAAAACCCACTCACCAAGATTTTTTCTCAAATAGAAATCTCGTTGCTACAACCTCGTACGACATCCGAGTATCAGCATGATTTAGCGTCTTTGCAGGAAGATACGAAGACGTTGGTGCAGTTGACTAATACCTTATTGGATTTGGCGAATACAGTAGCTAATGCCGAAGAAATGGTAAGACAGCCTATTCGTCTTGACGAATTACTCTGGGAAACAAGGACACAAATGAACAAGTGGCACCCTGAATATCAGGTAAAGTTGAATTTTGTAGAATTCCCTGATGATGAAAACTCACTGATTATGCTTGGTAATGAAGCTTCGCTTAAAGTATTGTTTATGAATTTGATGGATAATGCTTGTAAGTTTTCAGATAACAAAACGGTAACCATTAACTTTTCAGCTTTTGCAAACCGTATTTGTGTGTCGTTTGTCAATACGGGCTCGATGATTCCCAAAGTCGATATTCCTTACATTTTTAATCCCTTTTATCGTAGCGATGCCACCGCACAAGGCACTAAAGGGCATGGGGTTGGCTTAGCAATTGTTGCTCAAATCGTGAAACTTCATCAGGCAACGATAGAAGTTTTTTCGGATAAAAAAGCTACCACTTTTTTAGTGGAATTTCCGACCTATCAGCAAGAGGAGGTCTAATGCATTATTTAGAACTATACTAAGAAATTTTAAGGTAAATTTAAGCTGACTTTAACCTCTACTTAAACTTGATGTTGTTATTTTGAGATAAGATTACTGAGCACAACAAATACATTAAAACAAGTACCTTAATTTCACTTTAACACTAACATTAAACTAGTATGGAATCTAATAATAGTAATCAAGGCATTTTGAAAATTGCTATCGGTGTTTTAATCGGTATTGTAGCACTTTTAAGTTATTTATTTATGGGAGCAAGAAATGATACCTTCGAGCTTCAAAAGTCTATCTCTGTAAAAGCAGAACAGTTATCAAGTACTCAAATTAAATTAGATTCAATTTCAAAATCATTAGATGAGAAAATTGCTGAAGTACAAAAGTTAGGTGGAGACATCTCTGAATTAGAAAAAGTAAAAGCATCTTTGATTGCGGACAAACAAAAGTTGAAGTCTGATTTAGGATTCTCTATTCAGAAGTACGAAGCTAAAATTAAAGAGTACGAAGGTTTCTTGGCAGCAAAAGATGTTGATATTAAGAAATTGCAAGAAGAAAATGGTACGTTGTTAGCTCGTACAAAAACGCTTGAGGAAGAAAAAGCACAAGTATTAACGGAAAATACAGGCTTGAAATCAGAGAAAGAGTCATTATCAAAAACAGTTTCTGATTACTCTGCTCAAAATGAAGATTTGAAACGTAAAGTGACGATGGCTTCTGCTATGAAAGCAATCAATGTACAAGTAGCAGCGTTGGCATCAAACGGAAAAGTACGTGAAGGTGGTTTATACAAAGCTTCTAAAGTTGACCGTGTTAAAATCTCTTTTATCATGCCTTCTAACCCTGTAGCAGAAAAAAATACGAAGGAGATTTATGTACGTATCATGGATGCAACAGGTGCAGTGGTAAGTCAAGATGGTACTTCAGGAACGGTTAAATTTGATGGTAAAGAATTAGGCTACACGACGAAAGAAGGTGTTCCATTTGAAAACAATGACCAACGAGTAGAAATCGTTTATGGTAAAGGTTCTCCTTACAAAGCGGGTAAATATTCGATTGAGTTATATTCAGAAGGATATAAAATCGGAAACGGTGCTTTTGAAGTGAAATAAGTAATCCGTCTAATTAAAATAAGAAGCGTAATGGACTAAGGTCTGTTACGCTTTTTTGTTTTGGGGTATTTTAGTAGTAAAGACGATTTATTGATTTGTCAAAAGTTGGCAAATCGCCATTTTATCATAGTAAATAATTGATATATTTACGGTTCACATTTAATGATAACTAGATGAAAAAACAAGTAACAACGTTCGTTTTGGTTCTACTAGGAACAATGCTTCGTGCGTATGCACAAGATACTTTTCAGCCTCCAATCGTAGGAGGTCCTTGTACTTATCAAGACATAAAGGGAACCGCCAAAATAACCGCTATAACTCCAGCTCCTGAGGGGTTAAATAATTGTCCTAATGCACAGGAGGTAAAAGTTCGCTTTGTTGAAACTGCTACAAAGAAAGTATCAGAGACATTTATTCAGATTTATGATGGCAAAAATCCTTCTAAGGCATGGGTGAAACGAAATAAATTAGTCGTTGGAAAGTCAATAAAAGGGGTGAAACGCCAACTACAGACAGGTACTTGCACGCCAACGGTTTACGTTTTTCCGACATTAGTCACGTTACCAGATCGTTATTGTCAATAAAAAATGCCTAGTCGAAATTTGTAATCGACTAGGCATTTTGTTAATATTCTTGACTGATTGGGTGAATCATCAATTCGTCAATAACCACATGAGCAGGAGCTGACAAGATGTAGTGAATCGTATTGGCCATATCTTGTGAAGAAAGGTATTTTTCTTGGTGAGCATCACCCTCTACTCGGTTATGGAAATAGGTATCGACTAGACCCGAATAAACAACCGATACTTTAATGTTGTCTTTTCTGACTTCTTTTCTCAAGGCCATCGAAAAGGCATCTTGAGCGTATTTGGACGAGCAATATAAAGAACCTCCATCAAAAACTCGTTTGGCAACATCCGAAGCAATATTGATGATATGTCCTTTGCCTGCCGTTTTCATGAAAGGGATTGCTTCTCGGCAAAATAAAAATGTTCCTTTTACATTCGTTGCATAAATGTCGTCCCATTCGGCAGTTGTAATTTCTGTTGCCTGCTTAAAAATACCAAAACCTGCATTGTTGACAAGGGCATCGATACTACCGAAGGTAGTTGCAGTTTGTTCAATAACGTTTTTTACAAATGCTTCATCGGCTACATTTCCTACAAAAATAGAGGCTTTTGCTCCTAAGTTCTGTGCTTCTTCTTGAACGGCTGTAAGTTCTTGTTCGCTACGAGCTACTAAGCTCAGGTTCGCTCCTTCTTTGGCAAGGGTTAAGGCTAAGGCTCGCCCAATTCCTTTACTTGCTCCTGTAATGATAACGGTTTGATTAATTAAAGACATGTAATTGGATTTGTTAAAAATGGATAATGATGTAAAATGTCTGTCTATGTAATGAGGATTAGGATGCTAAAATGCGTTCAATTTTAGCTAATTCTTCACTACTAAATTGGGTATTGTTTAAACATTTAAGAGAATCTAGTAATTGCTCAGGGCGACTTGCTCCAATCAATACCGACGTTACTCGAGTATCTTTTAAAAGCCAAGCTAATGCCATTTGAGCAAGACTTTGTCCACGTTCTAAGGCAAGGTCATTTAACTGTAAAATTGTATTGATTTTATCTTCCGTAATGTGTTGCTCTTTCAAGAAACCATGTGCTTTGGATGCTCTTGAACCTGCTGGAATACCCTTAATGTATTTGTCTGTTAAAAGTCCCTGAGCAAGTGGTGAAAAAGGAATACAACCTACTCCTTGTTCTGCTAACAAATCTAACAAGCCTTCTGTTTCAACCCATCGTTCAAACATCGAATACTTGGGTTGGTGAATAAGACAAGGTGTTCCTAGTTCTTTTAAAATTTTAAAAGCTTCAGCAGCTTCTTTAGGGCGATAATTAGAAAGACCAACATAGAGTGCTTTTCCTTGACGAACCATCAAATCGAGGGTTGCCATGGTTTCTTCGAGCGGTGTTTCTGGGTCTGGACGGTGATGATAAAAAATATCGACATAATCTAATCCCATTCTTTTTAGACTTTGATCTAAGCTTGACACTAAATATTTTTTAGAACCCCAATCGCCATAAGGGCCATCCCACATAAAATAACCTGCTTTAGTCGAAATAACAACTTCGTCACGATAAGCAGCGAACTCCTGTTTTAAAAATTTCCCAAATGTTTCTTCTGCCGAACCCGCAGAAGGGCCGTAGTTATTTGCCAAGTCGAAATGCGTAATGCCATTGTCGAATGCTGTGGTTAAAATAGCCTTACAATTATCATAGACATCTACGTCGCCGAAATTGTGCCATAAGCCCAAGGAAATCGCAGATAGTTTTAGTCCGCTACGTCCGCAACGACGATATTCGATTTGTTTGTAACGTTCTGGGTGAGCAAGGTAACTCATAGTTGTTGTTGTGGGGTTAAATGTTGTGATGCGAGCCTTCGTAAAGATACAAGCCTCTTTGTAAATCTTTGTTAGGTCTTGTGAAGGATAATTCAAAAAATGAGTAACTACACAAAATTCGGCTGGGGATACAACAAAAAAGGCTTCGTTTACAGCGAAGCCTTTCTCTTTTTATGTTAACGATTTCTTACAAAGTGAGTAAGTAATGCGTACCATCGATGTCAATTCCTTCGATTCTGACACGACCTTTGCGATTTTCTAACATTTCAGCCGCTTCTTTCGCATTTTTCACAGCTTTATCATCAATTTTAGTAATGATAAAACCTTTATCAAGACCTTGGTAACCCAAGCGTCCTTCTGGCGAAACGGTTGTGATTTTTGCTCCGTTTTCGATTTTCAATTTTGCTTTATCGTTTTCTGAAATATCGGATAAGGTTGCTCCTAAAAAGGCACTTTGAACCGTTGAGCTTGATTCGCCTTTCACAATGCTGGTGTTACCATTTTTGTTTTTAAGCGTTACCACAAAATCCTTCTCTTGTCCATCACGGTTTACGGTTACAGTAACCTTTTCACCTGGGCGTTTGCGACCGATAAGTTCCATCATTTTAGCGGCAGCGTTCACTTGGATACCATCAATTTTGGTAATGACATCGTTGATTTTCATCCCCGCTTCTTTCGCAGCACTATTTTCAATGAACCCACCTACATAAACCCCTTGATTTACTTTTAGGTCTTTCTCATCTACCAATTTAGCACTTACATCTTGGATAGAAGCTCCTAAATAACCACGTTGTACGTTACCAAATTTAATCAAATCAGCAGATACTTTTTTCACGATACTCACAGGTACTGCAAACGAATACCCTGCAAACTGTCCCGTACGGCTATAGATGGCAGTGTTAATCCCAATTAATTCTCCTTTTAGGTTGACCAAAGCTCCACCTGAGTTACCAGGGTTAACAGCAGCATCCGTCTGAATGAACGATTCTAAAGGATTAACGTCTTTGTCTTGATCTCTATCAATAATGTTTTGGCGACCTTTTGCCGAAACGATACCCGCTGTCACGGTTGATTCTAAGTTGAAAGGGTTTCCAACTGCCAGTACCCATTCGCCTACACGAATAGCATCTGAATCACCAAAGGTTAAGAAGGGTAAATTGGTTGCTTTTACCTGAATTACGGCAATATCAGTAGAGGGGTCCGTACTGATTACTTTCGCTTTTAGTTCTCGTTTATCATTCAAGATAACCGACACTTCGTCTGCATCTTGTACGACGTGGTTATTCGTAACGATATAACCATCGGCACTAATGATTACCCCAGAGCCAGATGCTTCTTGGGTTTGAGGCTGACGTTGTCTTCCTCCTCCGAAAGGACTTCCAAAACCAAAGAATTCTTCAAAAGGATCGCCCCCTTGTTGCATGACAGAGCGAGTCATTTTGGTTTTGATGTGTACTACGGCAGGAGTCGCTTTTTCGGCGGCATAAGTAAATTCACCTGGCGAGCCAGCAGGAAGAGATGTATTGGAAACGTTACTGAATGCGGATGGAGTATCTGAAAAAATAGCATCGGAAGGAGACTTTTCCAAGAATACTTTATACGCACCTAGCGTACTTGCACTGCTTAATGCTCCAACAACGGCAAGGGTTTTTAAATTGCTTTTAATTTCCATGATTCTATTTCTAAATTTAATAAGTTTTATGAAATGATTGTTCTGAAAAAATACGTATTACGTTTTTGCTTAGTGTATCAGTACGACAGTTTTAAAACTGCCGTACCTTTAACAAAGTGTCTTACAAATCTTGTTTTTTATCCAGAAATTATAGCGTTGTGGCTAAATCTTTCACGCTACTAATTTAACGCAAAATCGGGTGTTAATGTGCCGTGAATAGTGGAAATTTAACAAATTTTAAGAAAATTATCCCTTCATAATGTCATGTCCCATTTTATCACGTTTGGTCGTTAAATAACGCTCATTATGTGGGTTCGATGCTACTTCAATTGGTACTGTATCTACGATTTCGATACCATATCCCGAAAGTCCAGCACGTTTTTTAGGGTTGTTAGAAATCAATTTGATTTTACCTACACCCAAATCACGTAGGATTTGAGCCCCAACGCCATAATCACGTTCGTCCATTTTGAAACCTAACTCAATATTTGCTTCAACGGTGTCTAAACCACCTTCTTGTAATTTATAGGCTTTTAATTTGTTCAAAAGACCAATGCCACGTCCTTCTTGGAACATATATAAGACAATGCCTTTTCCTTCTTTTTCAACCATTTCCATGGCAGCATGTAACTGACCTCCACAATCGCAACGACAAGAACCAAAGATGTCACCTGTCACACATGAACTATGTACACGAACAAGGACTGGCTCATCTTTTGTCCAAGTACCCTTCGATAAAGCTAAGTGAGTTTCGCCCGTTTGCATTTGACGGAAAGCCATCAAATTAAAATGCCCCCATTCAGTTGGCATATCTACCCCAATTTCACGTTGGATAAGCGATTCTTTTTTTAAACGATACTCAACCAAGTCTTTGATTGTTACCAATTTAAGGTTGAATTTGTCCGCAATTTGACGTAAATCTGGAAGACGAGCCATCGTTCCATCTTCATTTAATACTTCAATCAATACACCCGATGGTTTAAATCCTGCCAATTTAGCAAAATCCATCGCTGCTTCTGTGTGTCCTGTACGACGAAGTACGCCTTCTGTTTTGGCTTTCAAAGGGAAAATATGCCCAGGGCGACCTAAGTCTTCTGGTTTTGTTTCAGGGTCAACCAATGCCTGAATCGTTTTTGAACGGTCTGGAGCCGAAATCCCTGTCGTACAACCATGTCCGAGTAAGTCAACCGAAACGGTAAAAGGGGTTTCGTGCGAAGCCGTGTTGGTTGCTACCATCATATCTAGCCCTAATTCTCTACAACGGTCTTCTGTAAGCGTGACACACATTAAGCCACGTCCTTCACGAATCATAAAGTTGGCCAATTCGGGAGTCATTGCTTCCGAAGCACATATCATATCGCCTTCATTTTCACGGTCTTCGTCATCTGCTACAATGATAATTTGTCCTTGACGAATCGCTTCAATCGCTTCCTCTATGCTATCTAATTTAATGTTTGACATTGTTTTGTATGTTATTATATAGAATGAAATTGGGTTCTTTATACGAGTTTTACCAAGGAATTATAGGACTTGGTCGTCATAAATTTCCCTTGTTGAACCTCGTTTATGGCTTTTGTATCAATGACAATGTATAAGAAACGACTTCCTAAACCGAACATACAAAAGGGCTGTTGGCTACGACACCTACCTATTTATATGAACGCTTGGTTGTCTTTTGTTTTAAGTACCTTATTCTTTGTGTTACTTACCGTTTATAAAACTTGTAAAAACGGTGTAAAGTTCATTTCTTTGATAGACTAAAGAGCTATTAGGGGAAATGAGTGTTAGATTTCTTCTTCTATTTTGATCATCTATTGAGGTTAAAAAATAGGAGGGAGTGCAAATAACACTCAAAGTTACGGCTTTTTGTTTCTTTGCTAATGCTTATACAAAGGTTGATTCCTATTTTTGTATATTTATTGAGGAGTGATATACTATTTTTACCCGAAAAACAGTTTTATTATAGAATAAATAGCCAACAGGTTATTTTTTGTACCGCCTAACAAATGTGACAAAAAAGCCAGTAAAACTGTCTAAATAGATAGTTTTAGAAAAATCCGTCATAGCAATACAATCCACTATCATGAGCCAATTATTACGTTTCATATCCTTATCTTTTCTGATTTTTGTGAGTGTGAAATCCTTGGGACAATGTCCAGATAAAGGGTTTACACCTGGTCAATTTAGTATAATAGGTCTTACGGGGGGGATTTCCGTAAACGGGGATGGAGATGGCTTAGCTACCTCGGGTAACAATACTGTTTTGCGAATCTGTGAAGGTGAATCTATTATACTTGCTAAAACTGCTCCGACAACAGGAACAGCTGGAGGGGTTCATTATTGGTTAATAGAGGAGGCTCTTTATAATTCAACTGCTTATAGTTTTCCATCTAACACTGCTACATCATTTGCTAATTATGACCCATCTTTAGGAGCAATTAGTACGCAAGTAACTTTAAATACAGCCAAT
>JALRIJ010000319.1 GCA_023255485.1 Flectobacillus sp. | reverse complement strand
TATCAATTTAGATGCCTTGCAAATTTTGAAAACACAAAATTCTGCTTGGGCAGATGTCGAACAAGATATCTTAATTCTTCAAAGCAAGTTCAATTTTGATATCGGTCCAAAATCTCGAGAAGAAAAGCAACATGCTGAAATTGCACAACAACTAGGCATTACAGAGAGTACCTCTAAATCACAGTTATCAAGGGCTCGAACCTTACTTCAAGCGAAATGGAGTGAATTTACCCAATGATAAAGCACGATTGATATTTCCCAAAGTGTTAGCCACCGTAATACTTGGTGTTGCATTAGATACACTTAAAATTAAGCGAACATTATAATCAGATGGAAAAAGACATATTTGATAAAGAGATAAAGGAGAAGATTGTTCATTATGAACGACAGCCTAGTCCTGAAGCATGGAATAAAATTGCAAATCGACTTCCACCCAAACCTCATTCGATGGTGCCGATATGGACTAAATATCTAGCAGCATCTTCTATTACCTTATTTTTAGGTATTGCGATGTGGTCTAGGCTTATGATGGAAGAGCCTACTTCCAATCCTAGAGGGGAGTCAGAGTCATTTGTACGAAAACCCTCTGTTATTTCGGGTCAAAAGCATGAGATAATATCTTCTAAACAAGAAACAACGGTGTTCGTTGCTGCCAATAGTGTAAAGAAAGAAGAAGCTAAACGCCTCTTGCTTGATGAGGTAGCGTCTGAAAAGCCTAGTTCTGCTACTATTCAAGTTACGGAAACGAATACGTTGGTACATAATACAGACACACTGACGAATAAGAGTCTTCCTACCTTACTCGGTGAAACCAAAGAAGACGAGGTGATTGTCTTGAACGTGGTAGAAGATAGTAGCCAAGAGACAGAACAAGAGCCATTGGTAGAACTGACAACGACAGAAACAGGCCTGAAACGCTTTTGGGGGCGTTTAATGAAATTTAAAAAAGGGGAAGATATTGAATGGAAAGCTTCTTCCAAAAAGCTGGCAAAACTTTTTGCTAAAGCAGATGCCAAAATTACAAATACACGAGAACGATTTATTAAAGAAGAATAATTAAACATTTAATCCTTTTGAAGCCATGACTCAGCAACATATTCAGTCACTTAAGTGGGCATTATTTTTATTTACATTGATAGTAAGTTTAGGTTACGTTACTTCTATCTCTTATGCCAAGAGCCCAGAATCAGATTCATCTGTTATTAACATTGATAAGCGAAATCAACTCGTACTCAATGCTAAAAATACAGGGAAGACCTTACGGGAAGATTTACAAGTAGTATTTCAGAAACATGGTGTAACCCTCGACGATGATACATGGAAGCAGATACGAACCATTGTTAATAGTGATATAGAAAAAGATACCATTATCTATATCATACAAGGTAATAAGAAAGTACAGATTGGCTTTAAGAATGGAGGCTTCTTACTATCCGAGAAGGCTTCTTTTGCCAGAAAACTAGTGAAAGATTCGAGTGTCCAAGAGCATTCAGAACGGGTATTAGTAAGTCAAGATGGACATATTAGTATAGGAAATGTACGGATAGATCCAGATGGTACCGTTGATGTTGGTAATATTCATATCAATTCAAACGGTACAGTAAAGATTCATAAGAAAGATTCTTTAGGGCATTTTGTTAGCCGTGCAGGCTTTAATATTTACTTTGGGCTGAACACCTTCGGAGGAACATCTTCGATTGGAGGAAGTTTTAATCCTACCAACTTTGAGTTAAATGCACTAGGTTCTCGATATTTTGGAATGGGATTTGTTCGTTCTGCAACTTTATCTCAATCCGTTTCGAAGTCGGTTCGATTAAGTTATGGAGTAGAGATGTCTTGGTCTAATTACATGTTTGATAATAATACTGTTCTTGCAAAAGGGAGCGATGCAGTATCTTTCTACACGTATCTTGATGATAATGGTAAGGCTGTTACATTGTCACGAAATAAATTAACGATTGCTAGTTTGATGTTACCTGTGATGCCTTACATTGCTTTCAAGAAAAGTAATTTTGTGCAATTTTTGGGTTTGGGAGGCTATCTTGGCTACCGAGTGGATAGTTATACTAAAACCAAAGAAGATGAAAGTGGTCATAAGCAATGGAATCATAATAGTTTTTTCTTAAATCCTGTTCGTTATGGATTATCATTTGAGTTAGGATTAAAGGCACTACCAGTATTGTTTTTTAATTATGACCTATCAAATGTCTTTCAAAATGCTAGAGGACCAAAAATTAATGGAATTAATTTTGGAATTCGTATTTAGTCTTTTTGTCTGATAATCAGGTGAATATAGCTCTGGTTGCATTATTAGGGCTATTATTCAAAAAAAATATTTACTTTTTTTTTGAATAATGCTTGCCTATGTCAAATATTATGGATAATTTTGCACACTCAATTACGGGAACGATGAACGAAATCGCTACCAGAGTTTGATGAAAATAGTAAAAGGGGATATACCAGAGCGGCCAAATGGGGCAGACTGTAAATCTGCTGGCGTATGCCTACGGTGGTTCGAATCCATCTGTCCCCACAAAAAGTAACACATTTAGCATAAGCGGGAGTAGCTCATTTGGTAGAGCGATAGCCTTCCAAGCTATAGGTGGCGGGTTCGAGCCCCGTCTCCCGCTCTGATAAAATGGTTAATTGTTGATAGTTAATAGTTAATGGTTTAGCGAATTAGCAGTTAACAGTTAACCATTTTTGTTTGTATTCGGGTTTATAAGATTTGTTCCCTCCAATTCACAAACTTCAAAATTCCGACTTGCAAATCGAAGGTTTAAAGTAATGGTACTTTGCCTTTGTAGCTCAGTGGTAGAGCACTTCCTTGGTAAGGAAGAGGTCGGCAGTTCAATCCTGCTCAAAGGCTCAAGACAATTTGAAAATATGGTAACTTGAAGAGCTATTGTTTAGGCTGTCTTCAAGTTTTTCGCTTTTCAAATCTTCAAATTGGATTTAAATTTTTCATTCTTTTTATAAAACTAATTAAGAACTAAATATCATGGCAAAGGAGAATTTTGACCGTAGTAAACCTCACGTAAATATCGGTACAATCGGTCACGTTGACCACGGTAAAACTACTTTAACAGCTGCCATCACTAAGGTGTTGTCAGAAAAAGGTCTTGCTGAGAAAAAAGATTTCTCTTCAATTGACTCGGCTCCAGAAGAAAAAGAGCGTGGTATCACTATCAACACAGCTCACGTAGAATATTCAACAG
>JALRIJ010000318.1 GCA_023255485.1 Flectobacillus sp. | reverse complement strand
TCAAATCACTTATGAAAGCAGTAATTTCTTTAACACTTATTTTATTTATATTCTCTAAAAATGGTACGGCACAAATACAACCGAAGGTATTGTGGGAGACCGTAGTAGATAGTTCTTCCGATGTTATTCATCATTATACCCCCACCTACTTAAGTGAGAATAACGCTCTTGCTATTTCACCAAATGGAAATATAGTCGCTGCGTACGATTACCAAGGTATGGACTCCCAAACTCATACACAAGTAATTTCTATAGACAAAGCAGGGAAAGTCAAATGGAATATAAGTAACCTCTATAAAAACCCCAACAGTAGCCTATTTCCCTCACTTGCGTCCAATAAAGCATTAACTGTTGAAGCCAAAAAACGAATTAATAGCGTCAATATTCTCGATAGTACCTTTGTGTTTAATACCAACTTCGAATTAGTCAAATCTTTACCACTTTCAATCAAAACGGTTAATGACGGGTTCATTTACTACGAAGGGATATTTAGCGATGACAAAAAAATAACAAAATTCGATATGGAAGGTAAGGAGCAATGGACTTTCAAAGACAGCCAGAACAGACCTCTTGTCCTTAGAAATCAAAATGCACCCTATCTATGTGAAGTTGTCACTACCTTAAACTCGCCTAAGGCTCTGTTTACTACGCTCGACCAAGATGGAAAACAGAGAGGGAGTATTTCTAAAGCCTATGACTATTCAACTTTCCTTTGTGGCGACTCTGAAAGAATTTGGGCTATTACAAAAGATACTACATACGAAAATGGAGGATTCACTAACATTGATTTAGTGAAAGATAATGCTACGGTATTCGCTTTCAGCAAAATTTTTGAGCGAGAAACGTATGATATGAAAGCATACACGATCACTCCTATTAATAACAAACACCTATTAATCTCTTTTTTGCGGTTTAATCAGCTATATTTTTGTTTGATAGACAGTGTGGGCAATGTAAGCATTCATGCTACGGGTGTGATTTTACCACCCATAGTTGAGATGATTACGGATATAAAATTCCAAATCAGCGGCAATAATATCATGTTCATCATTCCTAAAAATGGCTATCCTTACAATTATAATTCTCCGCCAAATTTATTTACAATAGGTGTACTTAACGTTACTTCCACAAGCCTTTTATGGCTAAAAAATATTGATGTAGGATCTCCTAACTATTATGGGAAAACGATAACGTTTCAGCCTGATAATTCATTTCTACAATTAACAGCAAACGGGAGTGACCCCGACATTGCTTTTACTGTTTATGAACTAGATGGTAAAGTTCGTTGGCAAAAATCATTTAAAGTCAATATTTTTTTCACTTATCGGTGGGAAAAAACGAACGACTATATTTATATATATTTAGCGGAAGGCAAAGCGAACCTTGCCAAAATAAGCTACACAGATGGTAGTCTTTTGTGGACCAAAGAAGAATTGGCTATCAATACAATCACTAATGGTTTTCCCAAACGAATAAAAACAAATACCAAGGGGGAAGATATAATTTTTTCACAGTGGTACGATGCTAACTTCTCCCCCTATTACACATTTAAGTCCATAAAAAAGGATGGTTCTATCGGTTGGACTTATAAATTCACTGACCCGAGCCTCAATGGATTGTCTATGATTTACACTATTGACCATGAAGCAATTATAGCAAAGTACTCAATTATTCAAGATAATAAGCGTAAGCTTGTTATCGCTAAAATAACTCCATGCTCCTACAATTTTTCGGATAAAGTTGCCCTTCCAGATTCGGGGACAACCACGCTGGTAGCAAATAGTAGCCAACGCATACTTTGTAACAATGAGAAGGTTAGTTTGACCGCTCCAAAATACGACGGTGCAGTGTATGAATGGCGACGTGATGGAAAAGTATTTGCTCAGAGCAGTAGCCCAACACAAGTAGTTAGTACCTCTGGAACCTATCAGGTCAGTATTAAAGATACGGTTTGTTTATATCGTGGCATTTCAAACGAACTACGATTCGATGTTCCTAAACCGATAAGTCTTACTATTCAAGCTCCTATAACAAGTGTTTGTGAGGGAGAAAAAATTACCTTGGAAGCGAAAACAAGTACAACTTCTTTTGTTTGGCAAAAAAATAATGCGGTCATCGAACAGAATATACTTACCCTAGAACCTAAAATTTCTGGACTCTACCGTTTAGCTAGTTATAATGAACAATGTAAAGATTCTGTCTATTCCGCAAGTGTTCCCATTACGATTAAACCACTACCAGATGTAACCGTAGAAACGGAAGCCAAAGGAGGAATTTACAACCATCCTAGTGTGAAAATGACTGCTAAAACGGAAAATGCTTCCAGCTATCAATGGTATAGAGACGAAAAGGTCGTTCCTAATGCTACAAAATATTACTATGAAACCAATGTTTCAGGAACGTATCGAGTTGCTATTGAACAAAATGGCTGTAATCAATTATCTCGACCTCTGAGTATCAACATATTCGTACCTCTAGTAACTGAAAATGACCGTTCGGAGGATTTAATTCGTGTTTATCCAAATCCGTCAAATGGTCAGTTTTCGGTTACGTTGCCTCCCTATTTGCAAGGAGCAACACTTCAATTATTCGATAATTTGGGAAAATCAATAGCATCAATTAGCAACTCAGATACCATAATTACCCAACAGTTACCAGTGGGTAGTTATTTCTTAAAAATCAGTCAAAATGGAAAAACCTCAAGTGTAAAAATTATCGTAGAGTAAGAGCAACCTCACTCAGCATTATCTATTAAAATTTTATTATGAAATTAAACCAACTAACAAGCACCCGCTTCATTGCAGCCATTTTAATCGTATTTTATCATTTTGGTAGAGAAACTTATACCCATTTTTATGAGCCTATTCAACTACTAATCAATAAAGCGAATTTAGGTGTGAGCTACTTTTTCATCCTGTCGGGTTTTGTAATGATACTTGCTTATTCAGAAAAAAACATTGATTTCAAGCAGTACTACTTAAACCGTTTGGCCCGTATTTATCCAAGTTATTTACTGGCCTTATCGCTCGTAGTAGGATACTTATTGGCTCGCCATTCAACCGTTGACATTACCGCATTCATTCTTGGAGTACTTGGAATACAGGCTTGGTTTCCTCAATATGCTACTTCATTAAATTTTACAGGCTGGTCACTGGCGGTAGAACTTTTTTTCTACGCTTTATTTCCTTTTTTGTTAAAGCATGTCTATCAGCGATATGCTCTCAAC
>JALRIJ010000317.1 GCA_023255485.1 Flectobacillus sp. | reverse complement strand
ATATCCATCCAAGTATTATTACCATATTCATTGAGCAAATTTTTAAATTTTCTTTCAAATTCAATTTTTAAATTCTCTTCGGTAAATTCAGATTTGTCGTGTTCTGGAAAAATAATATTGTAATAATTAAATCCATTTTCGTTATGTCCTTCAAACGAATTTGAAAAATTTATTGCGTATTTTCCAATTTCAAAAATTTTAAGTAATTCTAAAAGGTCATCTTTGATATCTGCTAAATTTTCAACTGTCAAATCTATAAGTTTGTTATTAAGGTTATTTTCTTTTAGAATAGCTTCATTTTTGTTTATTCCAAGGAAATTATAAAATTTGCCAACTGAACCTTTGTTGTCATACCAATAAACTGATTCACAATTGATAGATTTACAAATTACGCCAAAGTCGCACTCCTCTATAACAAATAATGGTTTACTTGTCCCTGTTTCGGTAAATGGCAATATGTTTACGGTTGGTCTCATATTATATCAGCTAACGAGCGTATAACCGCCATACGCTCAATAAATTTAGTCATTTATGGCGTATATCCAACCCGTTTGGAGTATAACTGCCATAGCCTTTAAAGCTAAAATGATTTTTCTTATTTCCCTAATCTTTCTCATTTTTAATCCTGTATAAGTTGCTAAACGGTAAAAAGGCATATCAACCATTTCGTAATAAAGCAGTGTGATAGCGTATCAGCCTCTATATGGGACGGGGTTTCAAATCCCTTCTAGCTGGTACTTTGTGCCTAGTTGCCTTGTTTACTCGATGCCTGTTGATAAACAATAAAAGCCACCAATTCACTAGGGAGTTGGTGGCTTTTTGTGGTTTTACTAAAGGAATATAATTACAAAATAAATCTTGTTGATAAGAAGTTAGATTCTTGATTTTCAACAATTTGATTTACGATTGCTTTGTTCTCTGGTGTCGCTTTTGTCGCTACTACCGTTCTGATTGAGAACGAGCGTAGAGCTGCTGTTACCGAAAGCGTTCCTTCTGCGGAGTCTTTACGACCTGTGAAAGGGAAGGCATCTGGGCCACGCTGACATTGTGCGTTGATGTTTACACGAGAAACTTGGTTTACGGCAACGTCCATCAATTCAGAAATTTGATTTACATCTTTTCCGAAAATAGACACTTGTTGTCCGTGCGACGATTCGATTAAGTAGTCGATTGGCTCTTGAATATCGTCAAAAGCAACCACTGGAACTACTGGACCGAATTGTTCTTCGTGCCACACTTTCATTTTTGAATTCACAGGGTACAACAAGGCTGGATATACCAACGATTTGCTGCTGTCTCCTCCGCCTTCGTTCATTACTTTAGCTCCATGAAGTTTCGCATCTTCAATAAGTTCTTTCAAGTAAGCTGGCTTGTTTGGTTCTGGAAGTGGCGTAATATTTACTCCTTTGTCCCACATCATACCCAACTTCAACTTAGCAATTTCCTCCGCCATTCTAGCATTGAAGGTATCCACTAACGAACGGTGAACCCACATCATTTTCAAGGCCGTACAACGTTGTCCGTTGAATGACAATGAACCTAACATACATTCTTTTACGGCTAATTCTAGGTCAGCACTTTCGGTAACGATGGCAGCATTTTTAGCATCTAAGCCTAAAATTGCTCTCAAACGGTTTACTTTCGGGTGCATTTTCTTCAATTTATCCGCTACTTTCGACGAACCGATTAGGGTTAATACGTCGATTTTGCCCGATTCCATCATGCTAGGAATTACCGAGTTTCCACGTCCATAAACGGTGTTGATTACACCCGCAGGGAAAGAAGAACGGAATGCCTCTAACAAGGGATAGTGCAATAACGTACCGTGTTTCGGTGGCTTAAACAAAATGGTATTACCCATGATTAAGGCAGGAATCAAGGTCGTGAAAGTCTCGTTCAGTGGATAGTTGAATGGCCCCATACAAAGGACTACACCTAGCGGAGAACGACGAACTTGCCCGATGATCCCTTCTTCAGTGATGAACGTCGATGAGTTACGGTCAATGTCTTTCAACGCACCAATTGTATCATAAATATATTGAACGGTACGGTCAAATTCTTTTTCAGAATCACCTAATGATTTACCAATTTCCCACATCAACAGTTTTACAACTTCCGAGCGTTTTTGGATCATCTTTTGGGTGAATTTCTCTACGCACTCAATACGTTGAGCTACCGACATCGCTGGCCATTCGCCACGACCATTGTCATAGGCTTTCACGGCTGCGTACAATACCTCCATGGCATCGGTTGCATCGGTGATAGGGTACGAACCAATGCGTTTTTGTTCTAAACCATTAGCCGTTTTTACATATACAGGCGACCAAACATCTTGTGTTTTGCCATGCCATTGACGCATCTCTCCATTCACTAGATATTCACGTTGTTCAATTGTTTCGGTAAGATTGAACTCAACTGGAATATCCGCTTCAGAAGGAAATAAACTTTCTAAATTGGGGGATTTAGTCATTGTTATCGTGATTAATAATATGTTGTTTAGGGATGAGAATATACTATAATATTTCGTGTCTATTCCTATTCTTTGGTATATCCTACGTTTATTTTTTTCTCTTGGCAAAGTTCAAAAAAAATATAAATGTTCGTTCCTAAAGGTATTTATTTATTATTTTGTACAATATTTTAACTAAATAGTTATATTATTTAGAATGCTGACTTTCCTGCTCTGTACTGTTTTGGGTGTATCAACTTGATACAATAGTATAAGAAAGAGAACTAAAAAAGGCACATTCCTTCCTCGAAGAAATGTGCCTTTTTTAGTATGATCTATTATCTTTCGCTTCGATGAGCGGTACTTCTTAGTAAGTCACTTTTGGTTCAAGTTCTTTCGCATCTGCAATAAAACCTTCTACTTGTGATAAACTAGGAACACGATTTACCAAATTTTTCTCTGCATTTACTTCTTCCATTTTCTTTTGAAGGTTCGCTGCATTACGAGTTGCCAATTCTTTTACGGTATCAACACCTGCTGCTTCTAATAAGTCAGATGTTTGTTCTGCTACGCCTTTTACACGGAATAAATCTGCCATATTCACCCAACGAAGAATACGTTTTTCGTCGATGTCAGTTGCTTCTGCTAACTTTTTACGACCAGACTTAGAAGCACCTGCTTCTAATAAGCCTTCCACCGTAGTGATGTCAACAGTTGCTAATTTAGCCGCATAAGCAGGGCCAATACCTTCGATGTCTAAAATATTATAAGCCATTGTAATAAAAATTAGGTGGA
>JALRIJ010000316.1 GCA_023255485.1 Flectobacillus sp. | reverse complement strand
TGAAATCAAATAAATATTTTGACTGATTATCGAAGATAAACTATCGTTTATCGAAACGAGCCTTTTAAGCAGTATAATTTAAAATACATTTGTATCAAATATTTAATACGATGAAAGCGAAACATATCCTACTCTTTACTTTGTTGACTTTATCCATTTACAGTGTTAAAGCTCAGAAATTCAAATTCTTGTCATCTTATGATGGTAATGGTGTGCCTGCTTTAGCGGGTAGAGATAACATCTCCACCAACTTTATTAATAATATTAAGGCCTCTGTACCAGAGTCATTTCCTGTACCTACTTTTCACCCAGAGTATATAGCTGATGCTACAGAAAGTGATGTGAAATTAACTGCTGATGCCGATGTGTGGGTGTCGTTCGTTTCCGAAGGAGCTTCGTACAGAAACGTATTAGGTTTTTATACGTATTCATTAAACTCTCCGCTCACAAAAGAACCAGCTGATGAGGATATTACGATTATTTTCCCTAATGTCTCTTTTGCGGGGTCTGGCGGAGGACTAAATGCTGGTGACAAAGTATATCTTGGTCGTTTTCCTGCTAATACAGGAATTGGATGGGTGCTTTACGCTAATGGTTTTAATGGTAGCGTGACAAAGGGCTTGTGGCAATTATATAGCAATTATCGCTTTAACCCAGAGTCAAAATCGACATTACGCCGTCATAATGTCTTGTTGAAAGACCCGACGAGTAATAGAATTGTCTTGACTTTTGAAGATATTCGTAGAGATAACTCCAACTGTGATCAAGACTTTAATGATGTGGTCTTTTTTGTGACAACTAACCCTGAAAGTAGTGTTATCAAGTCAGATATTGTTGACCTTACTGTAACAGGAAACTCGGTTAGCTCGGGTAGCGAAGGAGGACTTGAAAGTGAGGGCTCTTTAGCAGATAAAATTGCTCAACGTAATTTCACTCGTCAAGTAACACCTCAGTTGGACTATGACCATGTACAACCTGCGATGCGTTACCGTCAGAATACAAGTGCTGCTCGTATGAGCTCAGATTTAGCCTTGTTTACTTCTGAAAAACCATTTGATGGTTATGCCTCTTTAGAAAATGTGGTTGCTCAGACATCAACTCCAGAGGATTTAAAAACAATTACCAACGCAACAGATGTATTGTCAGTTGATTATTTCCAAGATAATGCACGTATCGCAAGCTTTTTATCTACTTATACGCCAACAGGAGTATATAACCATACCAAAGCAATATGTGATCGACTGAATAAGGCTAAGTTGGTGGGTATGAAAACGGTGTTTATCAACGATTCTCCATTCATTTTAGTGCAGTTGCAACAAGAAAATGGCGACATGGAATATGCCATTTCTTTCTCGGGTTATTTAGATAATAATAAGTTAGTGGTAGAAAGTCACTGGACGATTGACGAGTACCCTGCTAACCGTGCGTACTATAACTTCCAAGCTTGGTCTAATGCTCCACACTTGACCATGCAGTTGGTGATAGAAGCTCTCAAAAAAGCAGGTTCTGTATATGAAGTAGTACAAAATCAAACGGTAGCAACGTTACCTAAAGTATTTGTGAAAACAGGACAATATGAGAATGGATTACTCGAGTTGACATTAAATAATCCGACTGCATTAAAAGGGCAAGTGACTATTAAAGGGGTACTTGCTCGTTCGGAAACGAATAAAAATAAAGAAAGCTGGACTAAAACAGTAACTCTTTCGGGTGCTACTGAAGAAAATGTTATCGTTCCTGTTGGACAATTGTTTGACTCAGGGGTATCTATTATGAATTCTATTGATAGTCAGGCAGATAACCTTTATTTAGCGGATGCTCCTTGGGGCTATGCTATGGCTACAGGAGCTGGGGCTGTATCTGAATATACAGTAAGTAATAACGATGGCACAACACCTGCAACAAGAACTGAAAACTATTTGCTTGAACGTAATGTTAGCTTAAAAGGAACGGTAAAAACCTACCTGTCGTTGTTTAAAATGATTGAGCCTTCTGCAAAACCTTTAAACATGTCAGCTTATGGCACATTGAAGTTCAAAGCACAAGGGACAGGAACTATCGACTTAGTTATCTTGAAAAAATCAATAAGCAATTATCAAGAACAATTTAGAGTCTCGGTGCCCTTGAGTTCAACGGAACGTCAGTATATGTACAGCTTGAGCGACTTTAAATCAACTAAAGGAGGAACATTGAAAGCGGATGATGTAACAACAGTTGTATTTGGAATTGCTGGCGACAACGCTACTTCAAAGCCATTTGAGATTTCTGTTAAGGATGTGACTTTCTCTACTCAATTAATTATGGCAACAGAAGAAGAGCCAACTAGCTCGCTTGCTCAATTAGTAGCTTATCCGAATCCTTGTATCGAAGATAAAGTGAAATTGAATTTTGACTTGAATCAAGGGTCTGATTATACCGTAAGTTTATATAATTTCATGGGTAAGAAGGTTTATCAAGCTGATAAAAGAGGGGTGCAAGGTTCAAATGAAGTAACCTTGAATGTAGCAAGTTTTATGAGAGGTACTTATGTATGCGAATTGAAACACGCAGAGGGTGTCCTTAAAACAAAAGTTGTTTTAGACTAGCATCAAAGGGCTATGTTAACGTATTAAGATAGCTTCTTCAATAAATAGGGAAGTGTAAAAATCCGACTCAATATTTGGGTCGGATTTTTTTATGAATTACTGCTTATAGAATAACCATTTGGAGAGTTCTTTCCAGCTTGATTTCTTACCATACATTAAAATACCGACACGGTAAATTTTCCCTGCCATCCAAGTACTTGAAATAAAAGTAAGGATTAATAAGGTGAAGGAAAGAGCCAGTTGCCAGTTGGGTACGCCAAAAGGTAAACGAACCATCATGTCAATAGGGGCTGTTAATGGAAAAATAGAAGCCCAAAAAGCAACCGAACTATCGGGGCTTTGAATGATAAATTGAGCTAAAATAAACGAAAAAATAATCGGAATGGTAACTGGAAACATAAACTGCTGGGCTTCACTACTGCTTTCTACGGCTGAACCAATAGCCGCAAAAAGAGAACTATACAGCAAATAACCTGCTAAAAAATACCCTAAAAAACAAAGAAATAATTTGCCAAGAGGTAATTGACCAATGCTACTCGAAAGGCTCGACAAAGGCGATTCTTGTACTTTAGCGGCAGTTTGAAGCTCTGGACTAGCTTTGCTAACGAGTTGTTTTTGTACGCTTTCATTGGCTGGCTTCTCTGGTAAAAGTTGTTTGCTAATCCCT
>JALRIJ010000315.1 GCA_023255485.1 Flectobacillus sp. | reverse complement strand
AAAACCAAGTCTTTACCCAAGCTATAACACCTCATCAGTCCCTGCCGATGCCACAGGCATGAGCAGTACGGCAACGGAACTAGCGGCTAAAATTAAAGTAGGTTGGAATATCGGAAATACCCTTGAAGCGATTGGTGGGGAAACGAACTGGGGAAATCCTAAAATAACGAATGACTTAATAGCATTGGTAAAAAAGAGTGGCTTCAATGCCGTACGTATTCCTTGCTCATGGGATCAATATGCAGACCAAACAACGGCTGAAATCAAAGCGAGTTGGCTTAACCGAGTAAAGGAAGTTGTACAAACCTGTGTCAATAACGATATGTATGTCATTATTAATATCCACTGGGATGGTGGATGGCTGGAAAACAACTGTACTGTCGCCAAACAAGTAGAAAATAATGCCAAACAAAAAGCTTTTTGGCAACAAATTGCAAGTACTTTACGTGACTTTGATGAACACGTCCTATTTGCAAGTGCTAACGAACCCAATGTAGATGATGCTACAAAAATGGCTGTTTTATTAAGTTATCACCAAACCTTTGTAGATGCAGTACGTGCTACGGGGGGTAAAAATGCGTATCGAACCCTTGTGATTCAAGGGCCTTCTACAGATATTGAAACAACCAATAAGCTGATGACTAAAATGCCAACGGATAAAGTACCTAATCGTATGATGGCTGAAATTCACTATTATACTCCGTGGAATTTTACGGGAATGACCAAGGACGAAAGCTGGGGGAATCAGTTTTATTATTGGGGTAAAAACTACCACTCAACGACTGACTTAGTCCATAACCCAACTTGGGGAGAAGAAAGTACGGTGGATAGCTTTTTTAGCTTGATGAAAAAACAGTTTGTTGATAATGGAATTCCAGTAATTATCGGGGAATTTGGAGCGATACGTAGAGATAATCTGACAGGAGATGCCTTAAAGCTTCACCTAGATTCTAGAGCCTATTTCTTGTACTATGTAACCAAACAGGCAAAGGCGAATGGAATGATTCCGTTTTATTGGGATAATGGGGGATTAATAAACTTGTCATCTGGTATTTTTGATAGAAAAACTAATACGGTTTACGATGCTAAGGCTCTCAATGCGTTGGTGGGATTCTAGGAGATTTTGGATTTTAACAAAAAAGCTTTCACGGGTAAATAATTCCCACGAAAGCTTTTTTTCATTCAAAATTTATCATTCAACATCTAAAACCTATCTCAACCAATCTGGACGGGTGATGGTTACTTTTGCTCCTAATTCATTCAAAATAGAATATAAGCCAAAATAGGTACGGTTGATATACAAGCCGTGTTGAGAACCTCTCGCAACTTTAGAATTTCTCAATTCATCAACATGCTGTAATTTTTCAGCATATTCATAAACGGCAGCAAAATAGTCATCATCCGCAAAGTCGAACTCTTCTGTACCAAAAGGTTTCCCTAATAAATAAATCATTTCGGTAAACAATTCTTGAAAAAACACCTGTTCTTCGGGCGAATCTTGCTTAGAAATAAATTCTAACTGATAAAAAAGGTCTGTTGTCCTTGCCTTATCTTCTAAGGTTTTAAAATTAATTAAAGCAAAGTAATTATCGTAAAAATTCTCAGGAATCACCTTGATACATCCAAAATCAATGATACCTAGCGAACCGTCTGCTTGCATTAAGAAATTTCCTGGATGAGGGTCTGCATGCACTTGGCGAAGGGTATGAATCTGAAAATCATAAAAATCCCAAAGAGCTTGTCCAATTTTGTTTCGCACTTCTTGCGACGGATTGGTTAATAAAAACTCTCTTAGGTGCATCCCTCCTAACCAGTCCATCGTTAAGATACGGTCACACGAAAACTCAGCATAGTATTTTGGAAAAAATAATCCTTCCAAATGCGAACAAGCTTCTGATATTTCGATAGAACGTTGTAACTCTAAGCTATAATTAGTTTCTTCCAATAAGCGGTCATGTACTTCGCCCATATAGCGATCTACATCTTTATCGTTCAAGCCAAACATACGAATTGCAATGGGTTTCACCATTCGTAAATCTGCCCCTATACTTTCGGCTACGCCTGGGTATTGCACTTTTACGGCAAATTGTTTTCCATCTTTACTTGCTTTGTGTACTTGCCCAATGGATGCGGCATTGGCTGCCGACATCTCAAAGGTATCGAACAACTGCTGCGGTGTTTTGCCAAAATGTTTTTTGAAGGTTTTCACCACCAAAGGCCCTGACAAAGGAGGAGCAGAATATTGTGACATCATAAATTTGTCACGATAGGCTTTGGGAAGTAAGCCTTTATCCATGCTCAACATTTGTGTTACCTTCAGGGCTGAGCCTTTCATTTCGCTCAGAGATCCATAAATATCCTCCGCATTATCTAAATGTAATTGTTCACTACTCATGCTGGGGTCTATTATTTTTTTCACATTGTGTTTCAAATAATTACCCCCAATTTTCACGCCTGTCGTCACAAATCGGGTTGCACGGGCTACCTTAGACGTTGGTATTGAGCTTTGTTCTTTCATCTGATTATAATATTCAGTTATTTTTAAATGGTATCAGATTGCGATGCATAGTCGGAACGCCCTAGTTATTTGGTATGGGCGTTTCATTTGGCAAAAAGATTGGGTTGACGTTGTTGAAAGATAAATTTGGCGAAATCCAAAACCGAGTCGAGTGCCGTAGAGCCCATTAAATCAAAGGAGGTATTCACCGCTTTTTCAATCATGGTATCTGTACGTTCAAACCCTTTGGATTCATCTTTTACCCAAAAATCCAAGACAATAACCAATTGTAACCAAAAAGCATCAGGGTAACGTTCGTCTAAATACTTACGAGCTTGTACCTCACGACTATCTTTTCCTTCCGAAACGAGGGTACTTGCATACTCTTTAAACGCCTTTTTTAAATCTGTTAAAAAAGAAGGAGTACTTAATTTGCGTTTATCGATATGCCCCCATGAGTGCAGGACGTAACTGCGATTTTGCTTTAATACCTCAATCCATGTATAGTAAAATGCTAAGAGCTTTTCTCGGACGCTATACGAAGCATAAACCTCCTCTGCTTGAATTTTGGCAATTGTTTCTTCAAAAAAACCTAGCCAGATGTCACTTTCGAGCGATTGAAAGGAATTATAATGATCATAAAACTCTCCTTCTTTCATTTTTAACTGCTTAGTAAATGAAAAAATAGAAGCAGGTGCAGTTCCTTTTTCGAGGCAGTGCGTAATGTATGCTGTTTTTATTTTTGTTGCTTTCTCCATGATTCTAAT
>JALRIJ010000314.1 GCA_023255485.1 Flectobacillus sp. | reverse complement strand
GTTTTAGGTTCTTTTTTTGGTAAAATGGGCTTTTTGACAAATATTATATGGCTTATATACTAGTTTTAGAGCTAGTGTATGGTTTGTTTATTATCCACAAACAAAGAAGTTAAATTGTGGATAACTCATTTTTCTCCACAAAAAGGCATAAAAAAACTCCCAAGTAGCAGGTTTATACACCAGTACTTGGGAGTTGCGTCTTGTTGTCAACAAGGCTTATGCTTTAAAACGAGCAATGGCTTCTTCTAAGGCTTTAATCTTAGCTTCTGCATCGGCTAATTTTTGGCGTTCTTTTTCTACGATTTCTGGTTTGGCATTGGCTACAAAACGTTCGTTGGCTAATTTCGCTTCGGTTGATTTCTTGAAACCTAAGTTATAAGCCAATTCTTTCTCGGCTTCGGCTAGTTCTGCTTCAATATCCAATTCTCCAGCAATGTTGATAAAGAATTCGTCGGCTTTCAATACAAACGACATCGCTCCTTCTACGTTTTCGCTTACGAAGTCAATCGCTGAGGTATTCGCTAATTTAAGGATGATGCTTTCTAATTGTTGATAACGAGCTTTGTCTTCTGTTTTGATGGCTAAAGGAAGCTCCGTTTTCGGTGAAATCTGTTTGGTGTTACGAATCTCACGTACTTTAGAAACTAAATCAAACAAGATGTCGAAATCTGCCATTACCTGTGTGTCCACTGCGGTTGCTTGTGGATAAATGGCACGACAAATGGTTTCGTTTTCAGTACGTTCGCTTACTGCCTGCCAAATTTCTTCGGTAATGAATGGCATAAACGGATGTAAAAGACGCATTAATTTATCGAAAATCTCAATCGTTGCTTCAAAGGTTACTTTGTCGATTGGTTGCTCAAAACCAGGCTTGATAATTTCAAGGTATTTTCCACAGAAATCATCCCAAACCAAGTTATAAAGCGACAACATCGCATCTGAAAGTCTGAACTTCGTGAAATAGTCTTCAATTTCAGTAATCACCTGACTCATGCGTGAATTAAACCACGTAATCGCCAATTGATTCGACGGACTTGGTGCTTGTTCTGTCACCGTCCAGCCTTCTACTAAACGATACGCATTCCAGAATTTATTACAGAAATTACGTCCTTGTTCGCATAATTTGTCGTCGAATAATAAGTCATTTCCTGCTGGAGCCGACAAAATTAAACCTGAACGAACACCATCTGCTCCGTAACGCTCAATTAATTCTAATGGATCAGGAGAGTTACCTAATGATTTAGACATTTTACGGCCTAATTTATCACGTACAATCCCTGTCAAATAAACGTTCTTAAATGGTAATTCATCACGCCATTCATACCCAGCGATAATCATACGAGCCACCCAGAAGAATAAAATATCGGGGCCTGTAACAAGGTCGTTGGTTGGATAGTAATAGTTGATTTCTTCGTTGTTCGGGTCTGCAATTCCGTCAAATACCGAAATTGGCCATAACCACGACGAGAACCACGTATCCAATACGTCAGGGTCTTGGATTAAATCGCTTTCTTGGAAAGAAGCATTGATTGCTTGTGCTTTTACTAAGGCTTCCTCTTTCGTTTTGGCTACTACCGTAGAACCGTCTGGCAAGTAATACGCAGGAATTTGTTGTCCCCACCACAACTGACGGCTGATACACCAATCATGCACGTTTTCCATCCAAGAACGATAGGTGTTCTTGAATTTGGCAGGGTGCAATTTGATGTTATCATTCATGACATTTTCTAAGGCAGGTTTAGAAATGTCTTCCATTTTCAAGAACCACTGTAATGACAATTTAGGCTCGATTACCGCTCCTGTACGTTCAGAGGTTTTTACGATGGATTTATATTCTTCCAACTTCACTAAGAAACCAGCTTCTTCTAAATCTTTTACAATGTTACGACGAGCTGCAAAACGATCTTGTCCTACGTAAAGCACCGCTTTTTCGTTCAAGAAACCATCATCGTTTAAGATGTCTAATACAGGTAGTTTATGTTTGATACCCAATTCGTAGTCATTCAAATCGTGGGCAGGCGTTACTTTCAAACAGCCCGTACCAAAGTCCATCGTTACGTATTCGTCCGTAATCACGGGGATTTCACGGTTCAATAATGGAATGCGTACTGTTTTTCCGTGGTATGCAGTATAACGTTCATCGTTTGGATTTACGCAGATAGCTGCATCTGCCATGATGGTTTCAGGACGAGAGGTAGCAATCACTAAACTATCACCAGAACCATCACATAATTCGTAACGGATATGATATAATTTCGCCTGAATGTCTTTGTCGATAACTTCTTCGTCCGAAAGGGCTGTTTTTCCCAATGGGTCCCAGTTTACCATACGTACTCCACGGTAAATCTGTCCTTTTTCGTATAGACGAATAAAGGTGTCAATTACGGCTTCGTACAAAGAAGGTTCCATCGTGAAGCGGGTTCTATCCCAGTCACACGAAGCACCTAATTTTTGTAATTGTCCTAAAATGATTCCACCATATTTGTCTTTCCATTCGTGGGCATATTTCAAAAACTCTTCACGAGAAATGTCTTTCTTTTCGATTCCTCTTTCCTTCAACATCGCTACCACTTTGGCTTCGGTTGCAATGGAAGCGTGGTCTGTTCCTGGCACCCAGCAAGCTTCTTTGCCCTCCATACGAGCTTTACGAATCAAAATATCTTGAATCGTATTGTTCAACATGTGGCCCATGTGCAAGACTCCTGTGACGTTTGGTGGTGGAATGACGATACAGTAAGGTTCTTTGTCTGGGTTTGGTTTGGATGCAAAAAACTTGTTGTCAAGCCAATATTGATACCATTTGGCTTCGATGTCTTGCGGAGTGTATGTTTTTGAAATCATTACTTATGTATTTTGAAAAGCGATTAACCTTTTAAGGGTACAAAGATAGGTATTTTTTTGAGGATTTGTTGGGGCAGACCTATGTTGGGGCAGACCTATGTGTCTGCCCTAGGCTCTACGACTACCTTGGGTCAAACCTACGTTGGAGTAGTAGGTCTGACACGCAGGTCAGACACGCAGGTCTGACCCTACGTGTATGCCCCATTTACCGTAATCGGTCGTTATCCCATTTTTGGGGATTCGTGATGATGTATTCGGTAATTTCATCACAGGCTCTATCATTTCGGATGATATGTTCGTAATAATTGCGTTGCCATAATTTCTTATTGAAACGTGGCCAATCTAATTGCTTTACACCCCGAATATATTCGTTGGTGGACATGGTTTTGAACCATTGGATGATTTCGGATAAGGGGGAGTTTT
>JALRIJ010000313.1 GCA_023255485.1 Flectobacillus sp. | reverse complement strand
TACGAGGATTGACACGACCGACATTTGAGGCGAAGTTTTTAATCTCAGGTACTTTCTTCAATTTTTCCTCCACATACTTCACTACTTTGGTTGTGGCAGCCATATTTGTTCCGACTGGCGTTTCGATATTTACTAAAAACATCGGTTTTTCGGAAGCTGGGAATAAACTAAAGCCCAAGTTGAATTTTGCATACACCATTACCCCGATAAAAATCACTCCTGCCATCACTAAGGTTTTCCACGGATTGATTAAAGACCAGTCCATCAATTTTCCATAGGTAGCATGAATCAATTTTTTCATGGCTCTTAAAATGGCATTCCCTTCTGGATTTTCGTGGTTTTTCAAAATCACACTTGAAAGAAAAGGCACAATCGTCAGGGCAACAATCATCGAAGCCAATACCGTTACACTCACTGCCATCGGCAAACTACGGATAAATTTTCCTGCGGCTTCTGGTAAATTGGCTACGGGTAAAAAGGCAAAAATCAATAATACTGTACAGCCTACCACTGCTAAGCTAATTTGTTTAGTCGCTTCAATGGCAGCCACTTTTTTAGCATGACCTTCTCGTAGGAATCGTTCAATATTTTCGACCACCACAATCGAGTCATCCACCAAAATCCCCAAAGCGACAATCATCCCCACGATAGATAATTGGTTGATGGTATAACCCAAAGCATAAAGCATCGCCAAACCAATGGCCAACGATAAAGGAATCGAAATCATCACGACCAAACTAGCACGAGAACCCAAAGGCAAGAGGGTTATCAACACTAATAAAATGGCAATACTGAAATCTTTGGCAAAACGCCCTAAACGTTTATTTACCGAATCCGCTTGGTCGAATACCTTAACCAAATCTACCGAAGCAGGCAATGAAGCCTTATATTGTTCGATGATGGGTTCTACTTTGCCTTTTACAGCAATGATATTCTGTCCATTTTTCTGGCAAGCCGTTACAAAAACGCTACGATGACCATTTAAACGAGTTTTATACTTTTCATCTTCATAGGCATATTTCACTTCGGCAATGTCGCTCAATCGAACAATTTTAGTCCCATTGGTATAAACAATCGTGTTTTTTATCTCGCTTAAATCATGGAAATTACCAGAGGTTTTAACGTTGAATTTCTTTGTTCCCATGTTCAACGAACCACCAGGGATATTCACATTTTCGGACTGGATTGCTCCTAACACCCGATTCACAGGGATTCGGTCTTGAGCCAGTTTATCCAAGTTTAATTCTACTGCAATTTTACGTTCTGGAAATCCCCACGACTTGATATTCTTTAAGGCACTTACTTTTTCTAAGCGTTTTTCCAATTCTTCGGCATGTTCTTGCAACTTAGAATACGGTAAATTCTCTGAAACTAATGCGTACTGATAAATATTTACTCCGTCGGGCTGATAACGTTCAATACGAACATCAAAAATATCAGCAGGTAAATCCTTCTTTACCGCATTCATTTCACGGACTAACTCCTGATATTTTTCTTCTGGATCAGACTCAAAAGCATATTCTACTTGAAAAACCGCTGCCCCATCGAAAATATTGGTACGAATACGTTCCATGTTATCAAGGTCGTTGAGGCGTTTTTCCACAGGGTCGGCAATCAATTCCTCCACATCTTTAGGCGATGCCCCAGGGTAAATTATGGTAACGCCAAATTGTGGAGAACTAAACTCAGGGTCTTCGCCCCGTGGCATATTAAAGAGGGAATAAATCCCGATAGATAAGATTCCCAGAAAAACCACAAGGGTAAACTGGTAATTTTTAACGGAAAATTCTGCTAGTTTCATAACTATATGGAATAATGATGAATTTTGAATTTAATCTGGGTTGTTTGTGAGGACACAAGCAACGGCACAGGATTTAAGCTCAGAATAGTTTTGTTTAATTAAGTATGTAATAATGTCAAATTTAATCTGCTGAATTAACTCAACATTCAGCATTCATCATTACTACCGAACTACCTTCACCTTTGTTCCTTCAATCAAATAGGCAGAACCATCCGTTACAACTTCTGAAATACCCGCTAGACCTGTTTGAATATAAGCTTTGGTATTATCAAAACCCGATACTTTAATGGGTAGCTTACGAGCTTTTCCGTTTTCAACGACATATACAAAGGCTTCTTCTCCGTTTCCTTCAATCACGGCATCAATCGGAATAGACGTAAATTTTTGAACCGTTGAAGGGAATAATGAAGCATTTCCGAATAACCCTGTTGCCATTTTTAAACCTTGTGTGTTGATTTTAATTTCTGCTTGATACAACCCAGAATTCTGGTCTGCTCCTTGCGATAAATTAGTGATAACTCCTGCAAAAGTCCGCTCAGGAAAAGCGTCTAAGGTCAACGAAGCACGGTCACCCATACGTAAACGAGTCCAGTCTTTATCGGCAATTCCTACTTTCAATACCCAGTCATTTGCCCCCGAAGCGTTGATAAAGAAAACGGGAGTTCCCGGCCCTACTAATTCGCCTTCGTTCATGAGTTTTTTTACGATTACGCCACTGGTAGAAGCTACAATTTTTGAATAGCCTTGGTTATAGCGGGCAATATCTAAACTCTGTTTTGCTACACTTAATGCCGTGGTTAAATTCTGAACTTGTTCTAAGGTTGCCACCGAGTCCCGATAAAGGTTACTAACTCGTTTTAAATCCCGTTCGGCTTTCAGTACGCTCTCATTAGCTTGCTGTACCTGAGCATTAATTTCGGTTAAATTGAGCGTTGCTAACAGTTGTCCCTTACGAACTACTTGTCCTTCTTTTACGAAAATACGTTCGATAATTCCTCCCGTTTTGAAGGATAAACGAGCTTCGTGTAATGACCCCACCAAACCAGATGCTTTAATTGGGTCGGTTGAATTTGCCTGCACTACGGATGCCAATTTTACTGCCACAACATCGTCATCAGCAAGACTTTTTTTCGTTTCTGCTTTTTTCCCACAGCTTACTAGTAGGATTGTTGAAATACTTAATAAGAATATCTTTTTCATATTTTGTATGTTAATATTTTGCGTTGTTGGTTTATTGATTGAGATGAGGCTTACACCCTATTCTAAGGGATGTCGCACCGTCAGAGCTATGGCATTTCGTGCATTTTACTCGTTGCCTACTTGCCTTCGTACCTCATTGCCTATACATAGAGCTTGCACCCTATCCTAAGGGATTTCGCCCCTTCAGGGCTATGGCATTTCCTGCATTTTACTCGTTGCCTCTCTGCCTCTGTACGTGCCTCCCTGCCTCCAAACGAATCTACAT
>JALRIJ010000312.1 GCA_023255485.1 Flectobacillus sp. | reverse complement strand
GAGGCAAATAGTTGTTGAGGTAGAAAGGCACGAAGGTAACGAGGTGCTAGTTTCAGAGTAAAGGTACAAAAGTACGGAGGTAATAATACTGAGAGTAACTAGGGGGGAACCGCTACTTTCCTTGCCTTTCTTCCTCATTGCCTCAAAAACTCTTTGCCCCCTTGCCTATGTTCCTCTCTGCCTCAATAAAAAACAAACGATATGAACATACTTATTCACCATAATGCCCGCATTCCTGTTACGCAATATGGCGGGACAGAACGAATGATTTGGTGGTTGGGCAAATATTTACACCAGTTAGGGCATCAAGTAACTTTTTTGGTTAAAGAAGGCTCTTCCTGTCCTTTTGCGAAGGTTTTGTTTATTCAAGAAGGAAAAACACTGCGTGAACAAATACCTGCTCATATTGATGTCGTCCATTTGAATCATCGTCCGACCGAAGAAGTGGGAAAACCCTATTTGGTTACGTGGCATGGCAATTCAGATGCTCATGAAGAACTAGATCAAAATTCGGTCTTTGTTTCTCAAAACCATGCAAGTCGTTTTGGGTCAAGCATTTTTGTTCACAACGGACTCGATTTTGATGATTATGGAAAACCTGATTTTTCGGTAAAACGGAAACATACGCACTTTTTAGCCAAAGCCGCTTGGCGAGTAAAAAATGTCAAAGGAGCGATTGATATTACCAGAGAAGCGAAACAAAAATTGGTCGTGTTAGGAGGTAATCGTTTGAACCTAAAAATGGGTTTCCGTTTTACACCTGACTTACACGTTCGTTTTTATGGATTGGTTGGTGGAGAGGAAAAGACTCGTTTAATCAACGAATCGAAGGCTTTAATTTTTCCTGTCTTATGGCACGAACCTTTTGGAATAGCCATTACAGAAAGTTTGTTTATGGGCTGTGCCGTTTTCGGAACACCTTATGGCTCACTACCAGAACTTGTGCCTCCTGAAGTTGGTTTTTTATCGGAACATAAGCATTTGTTAGTAGAAAATCTGAAAGATATTGATCGCTTTTCTCCCAAACGTTGTCATGAATATGCAACCGATAATTTTTCTGCTATCTTAATGGCTAAAAAATATGTAGGATATTATGAGGAGGTTTTAGCAGGAAGAAAGTTGAATGCAAAAGCCCCAATCTCCTTGCAAACATATCCGAAATTCTTGCCCTTTTTGCCCTAAGAGAAGGAGGTTTAACAGGTTTTAAGCTTTAGGGTAAGCGGGTTTTAACCTGTTTAGTTATCATTCTAAAATTCAACGGGTTAAAACCCATTGCCCCTTAAACCCAATAATTTGTACTAATTTTTAACTACAACAAATAAGTAATCAGACATATTTATTTTAAGAATCATAGAAGAGTATAGTGAGCATGAGTAGCATTTTTTATATAACGATGTTTCCTATATGTCTATGTGGTTAAAATGTCGGGGAACTTAATAAAAGAGTTTTTACTAGATGAAAATAGCAGGATTTACCTTTGTTCGCAATGCCATAAAATTTGATTACCCTGTTGTCGAGGCAATTATGTCTATTTTACCACTCTGCGACGAAGTTGTGGTGGCTGTGGGAAATTCAGACGACGATACGCTGGGGTTAATCCAACGTATTGATTCCCCGAAAATAAAAATTATAGAAACCCTTTGGGACGATAGCCTGCGTCAGGGAGGGAGAGTGCTTGCCGCAGAAACCAACAAAGCTTTGGCCGCTATCTCTACCGATGCCGACTGGTGTTTTTATATTCAAGGAGATGAAGTTCTGCATGAACAATATATCCCTGTAGTGCGTAAAGCGATGGAGGATAATCTTGGCAATAGAGAAGTAGAAGGACTATTGTTTCATTATACCCATTTCTACGGTTCATATCGTTACGTGGGTGATTCGCACCGATGGTATCGTCGTGAGATTAGAGTATTCCGCAATACAGGAAATGTCACTTCTTATGCCGATGCTCAGGGGTTCAGAACCCTAGAAAATGAGAAGTTAAAGGTAAAACTAATAGGTGCCTATATTTACCATTATGGTTGGGTAAAGCCTCCCGAAATTCAACGTGAAAAGTTGAAAAGTTCGGCAGCTTTCTGGAGTGAAGCAGGTCATAATGTCGCTGATTTAGATACCTTTGATTATTCCGAAGTGGATTCCTTGACGTTTTTTAAAGGTACGCACCCAGCCGTGATGCTACCAAGAATTGAGCGAGTGAATTGGATGTTTGATTTTGATATTAACGAGAAAAAATTAGCCTTCAAATATCGTTTCAAAATGTGGTTCGAAAAACTAACAGGTAAGCGAATAGGAGAGTACCGAAATTATAAATTACTTTCTTGATAATTGAAAACTAGCGATTTCAAATGGCTTGTTTACCAACAAATCAATCAGGTATCTCAGTGTTAAGAAGCATCTAGGATACTATCCACATAGCTTGCTGATTAACAGAATTAAAAGTAACTATGTTTTCTTTATACGTATGTGGTTAAATAGGTTGGGGTACTTACCGATTTTTCACATAACTATGTTTTCTATGTACCTATGTGGTCACGTATATCAAGGTACTTACAATCAATTTTAGCGATGAAAAACACAGACTGGTTAGCTCTTGCTCAACGCATTCAGTCGATTGCTCAAGCGGGAATTTTTTATACACAAAATCCCTACGACAAAGACCGTTATGAAGAATTGTCTTCCTTGAGTGTGGAGATTTTACATAAACTAACTGACGAACCAATTGAAAAAATAGCTCCTCTTTTTACTGCCGAGCGAGATGGGTATCAAACGCCTAAAGTGGATATTCGGGCAGTTGTGTTTAACGAAGAAGGAAAACTTTTATTTGTTCGTGAAAAAGTAGATGGCTGTTGGTCTTTACCAGGAGGTTGGGCTGATGTCGGTTACAGTCCTGCGGAGGTAGCCGTAAAAGAAGTTCGAGAAGAAAGCGGAATCGACGTAAAAGCGGTTCGGTTATTAGGTGTTTTTGATAAGAAATTTCACAATCATCCTCCCGAACCTTGGTATGTCTATAAACTCTTTTTGTTGTGTGAACAAACAGGAGGGCAGCTTTCGGATACCACCTTAGAAACTTCAGAAGTAGCTTATTTTGGTCGTAACGAATTACCTCCTTTATCGCTAGTAAGAAATACCGAAAGCCAAGTGATGACGATGTTTTCTTATTTAGATAATCCAGAACAGGCAGTTTATTTTGAGTAACTATTATTCCACGGGGTTACGCAAAGGTATAAGCATTCCACGGAGTACCACCAAGAGTCTTAGAGTTTCTCAGAGATTATTTTTACTCTGTGCAC
>JALRIJ010000311.1 GCA_023255485.1 Flectobacillus sp. | reverse complement strand
ATCCATTAGCTGCCGTGCAAATGGGCTTAATCTATGTGAATCCAGAAGGACCAAATGGCGTTCCTGATGCTTTGGCAGCGGCTCGTGATATTCGTGAAACCTTTGCTCGTATGGCAATGAACGACGAGGAAACGGTTGCTTTAATTGCAGGTGGACATACTTTTGGGAAAGCACACGGTGCGGCAGACCCAGGTAAATACGTGGGAGTTGAGCCAGCGGCTGCGGGTATCGAAGAGCAAAGCATGGGTTGGAAAAATACCTACGGAACAGGTAATGCTGGCGATACTATTACGAGTGGTTTGGAAGGTGCATGGAGCAATACGCCAACTCAATGGAGCAATAGCTACTTTGAAAACTTGTTCGGTTTTGAATGGGAATTAACGAAAAGTCCAGCAGGAGCGCATCAGTGGACTCCAAAAGACGGTGCGGGTGCAGGGCTTGTGCCTGATGCACACGATGCAAGCAAACGTCATGCTCCCATTATGTTCACGACGGATTTAGCCTTGAGAATAGACCCAATTTATGAGCCGATTTCGAGACGTTTCTTTGAAAATCCTGACCAATTTGCAGACGCCTTTGCTCGTGCTTGGTTCAAATTAACACACCGTGATATGGGACCAAAAGCTCTTTACTTAGGTTCAGAAGTTCCTGCGGAAGAATTAATCTGGCAAGATCCTATTCCTGCGGCTGATTACGATGTAATCGACGAAGCGGATATTGCAGCTCTAAAAGCAAACATTGCAGCATCGGGTTTATCGGTGTCTGAATTGGTATCAACGGCTTGGGCTTCGGCTTCTACGTTCCGTGGGTCAGACAAACGTGGTGGTGCAAATGGCGGACGTATTCGTTTAGCTCCACAAAAATATTGGGCTGTTAACAACCCTGTTCAATTGACCAAAGTGCTTCAAACGCTTGGAAGTATTGAAAATGAGTTTAATAACATCCAAACAGGAACGAAAAAGGTATCTTTAGCTGACCTTATTGTGTTGGGTGGTGTAGTTGGTATTGAGAAGGCTGCTAAAAATGCAGGCTATGAAATTACGGTTCCATTCACTCCAGGACGTACAGACGCTTCAGAAGAGCAGACGGATATGGAGTCGTTCCAAGTACTTGAGCCAATTGCTTACGGTTTCCGTAATTACAAAAAACAACAATATTCAACTTCTTCGGAAGAGATGTTGATAGACAAAGCTCAATTATTGACCCTGACCATTCCTGAAATGACGGTATTGGTGGGTGGTATGCGTGTCTTGAATACCAATTTTGATAAATCATCGCACGGTGTGTTTACGAAAAATCCAGAAGTGTTAACGAACGATTTCTTTGTTAATTTACTGGACTTAGGTACTACGTGGAGTGCGATTTCAAACGATCAAGAAGTATTCTTAGGACGTAATCGTGCAACTGGCGAAATCAAATGGACTGCTAGTCGTGTCGATTTAATCTTTGGTTCAAATACAGAACTTCGTGCCGTAGCGGAGGTGTATGGATATGCAGATTCTCAAGAAAAATTCTTGAAAGACTTCGTAGCCGCTTGGACAAAAGTAATGAACCTAGACCGTTTCGATTTAGTATAGATTCAATTAGTAGGTTAGAAAACAAAACAGGGAGCGATGTGAATTGCTCCCTGTTTTTGTTTTATCAATGTATCTTTTTCAATGCACTCTGTAGTTCTTTTCTAGTTGTTACAATTCTATTTTTAGCAACTCCAATAGCTGTTATTTGTCTTAAAGAGTACTCGCCTGCTATCCAAAAAACATGAGGATTTTTATCTATAAATTCCTTAAAATCTGTATAAAACATTGTCCCCATGCCTCTAAAGTTACTAAAGTCAAAGATAACAGGTTTATCTAGTGGTAAACTATTCATCAATTGATAAAATTCGTTTTTTTCTCCTGATGATATGGCATTACAAAAACGATATTCTAATGGATTTTGGGAAATTTGCTTTACCTGTAACCCAAAATCAAAATATCCTTTTAGATGTTCTAAATAGTTGAGAGCTGATGCTGATTTACAACTTTGCTCAAAAAGTGTAAATATTGATTTAATGATGATGAATTCTTTATCCTCTCTATCAGGACATCTTAGACTAAATATATGGTCACTTGTGTCTGTTCTGAATCTAATATAGATTGTGATTCCATCAACAACTCCTTCTTTATACAGGCTTCTGTGTGTTGAAAAATTAATGTTAGTAAGGCTGTCTATGAATTGTTTAAATACGTCTTTGGCTACACTAGCTTCCTCTAGTTTTTTTCTAAATATAGTATCTCCGTAGAACCTTTTACTCAAATTGTTTTTTATTAGGCAACTATCGAAAGGTTCGATAGTTAATTTTTTATCATTGAGTAAGTTGTATCTTTTTTTACTGTACAAATTTGAAATAACTAGTCGATTCTTTTCCTTCTTCTTCTGAATAATTAATCTACTAGGAGGGATGAATGAGGGGAAAAACTCTACTGTTAGTGTAAAATTATCGTTGTCGAATGCAGATGTTTGTTGGCTTTTACAGTCAACATAAGTAAGAAGAATACTTATTAAAATAATGATAAACGTTTTCATTGTTATAGTTTTGAAAGGCTGTTGCTTAGTATTTAGGAGGTGTAAAAATAGTTAAATTAAAATGAAATGTAGAAGCTGTTTAGACTTTTTAATGGATGAATTTATTCACCTTTGTTGAGAAAATATAGACAGCTTCATAAGTTAACAATAGCGAATACCACTACTGATATTCGCTATTGTTATGACTACAAATTCTTCGGAACAATGCCCATATTGGCAAAAATAAAGGCGTAAATATCGGCGGTTAATTCGATATTTTTCTTGGTATTACTTGCTCCATGACCCGAATTTACGTCGATGCGTATGAGCAATGGATTTTTGCTTTTTCCTGCTTTTTCCTGCAAAGTTGCCGCATATTTAAACGAGTGTGCTGGTACAACACGGTCGTCATGGTCTGCTGTCGTAATCATGGTTGCGGGGTATTCTACGCCTTCTTTGATGTTGTGTAAAGGAGAATATCCGTACAGGTTTTTAAAATCGGTGGCATCGTCTGAGTTGCCGTATTCAGGCGACCAGTTCCAACCAATGGTAAATTTATGAAAACGCAACATATCCATAACCCCTACTTGTGGAATTGCCACTTTGCACAAATCTGGACGCTGATTGATGACCGCTCCAATTAAAAGTCCTCCGTTAGAGCCTCCACGAAGGGCAAGGTAGTTTTTGGTACAGTATTTTTGGGCAATCAAATATTCTCCTGCTGCAATGAAATCGTCATAAACGTTTTGTTTTTTT
>JALRIJ010000310.1 GCA_023255485.1 Flectobacillus sp. | reverse complement strand
AGAATTAAAATTTCACTACTCTGGTTCAATCTCAACTGAGGGTACAGGAAAGGAGAATGATAAAGAATCCTATAGACTGATAGCTTATCCAAAGGCATCTCCAAACTGGATTTTTGGCTTTACACTAGGCATACCAATCAAGGAAATTAAAACCTCAACGGTTAGCTCGGCTACCACAGGATTGATGGGTTTTGCAGATGTGTTTGTTGAAAAGAAGATAGCGAGTTGGTTAATGCTGGGTGGATATTATTCTAGTAGTTTACTGCAATATGACCTTCTCGAATCAATTTCTGAATGGGATCCAAGCGATATAATAGAATCGCCAGCAAAACTAGCAGGAAATAGAAGTCTTTGGGGGCTACAGTCTAGTTTTTTATTACTTCGGAGACCACTTAGCCAGTTATACCTAGGTGGAGGCATTGGCGGGATTAATAAAGAGTTTAACAAGTCAAGATACAATTATCGTGCGTATCTAGGATTTAGATATTACGTAGGACACCGACAACGACTCGCTCTTGATGGAAAAGCAATGTATATAACCCAAACCAATGTTGTACCAACTCGAAACTATCCTTGGGGTAACACTATTTTAAATAACCTAAATCAACTAAACGTATGTGTAGGCTTAAATTACTCATTCCGCTCTCGAAATTGATGGGAGGCATCAGTTTATTGGTTTGCCTGTGTGCCTGTAATGGGGAGGTTATTCCCATTGAAGCAACGCTAAGAAAAGGAACACTACTTAAAGATGCTGCCCTGATTTCAGAAGGGGAAGGTGTTGCTTTTAGTGTTTTAAATGCTGCTGGTTGGACAGTAGATGAAAAGTTGAAAAGCTCATCAAGCACTCGCCCAGACCAAATAGCTGGTTACAATACAAATACTAAAATTCCAATTGACTCCTTACCTTCTGTAAAATCTTCTTCGATTACTTTTAATTGGGGTACTACTTTTGCTAAAGTCCATGTGGCAGTTTTTAAAAATCCGATTGTTGTAGCCAATAATCGAATTCAAAATCTCAAGGACATAGTGTGGTATGGGAATCCTGTCAAAAGTGTTAATATCGGGTATAAGCAAGGTAGTAGCTACGTTGATGGAACAAAAATAAAGTCGGTAAATAATTTATCTCCAGGTACTTATGTGTGGTGTGCGTGGGTTTATGATGACTTAGGTATAAATATTATTGCTTCTACTAGAGAAATCCCTTTTAAGGTGTATCAATAACGTATCCTATGGCACAACAAGCGAAATCGTACTTAGTAATTAATTGTAAGAAAGGTGTAAAGATAGCCACCGATGATATCATTCTGTTGGAGGGAGATAAAAACTACACTCATTTTAGCTTTCGGTGTAGAAGAAGATATACAAGTTCTCATACGTTGAAATATTTTGAAAACCAGCTCCTTGAGAAAGGTTTCGTTCGGATTCATCGCTCTTATCTTGTGAACAACTTGTATATTCAATCCACTAGTTTGGATGATATGAGTGTGAGTTTGACCAATGGTTTGAAATTGACATTGGCCCGAAGACGAATCAAAGCAATCATGTAATTGAAAGGTTAAATTTTTAAAAAGTACTCCTGGCGTAATACGCATTTGTTAGTGTTATTTCTTAATTATCAACACGTTACTACTTCTGTAAATGAAAAAATATTATCTTCTAGCACTGTCTATATTCTTAGTAGGCAATGTAATTTATGGGCAAAATAGTTTAACATTCAAACGTCAGGTCATCGTTGATTCTGAGGGGAATGGTAGTGGGCTTAAATTCACGGGAATAAATGCTGCAACAACCACTAGTACAGTGACTGGTAAAACCTTAACCTTGGATGCACAAGGAAATGTAATTCTTGCACAAGTTCCTGCAATTCCTTCGGGTGCTTCAATATGGACACTCACCGATACCATTGCTACAACTACTGCTGCTGCCGCTGTGATTGGTAGTGGGGTAAGTATTCCGACAGGAAACCCCTACGGATTATATGTTTCGAAAGGTATTCTGACTCAAAAAGTAAGGGTGGCAGTGCTTGGTTCTACCTATTGGGCTGACTATGTGTTTGATAAAAATTACAAACTCCCTTCGCTCAAATCAGTCGAAAAGTATATTGTTCAACACAAACACTTGCCCGATGTTCCTTCTAGCGAAGACGTAACTCAAAATGGGATTGACTTTGCTGAAATGCAAGCTACGTTATTACGTAAAATAGAAGAACTTACACTCTATACAATAGCCTTAGAAAAAAAGGTGTTGGCATTAGAGAAGAGAAAGAAAAAGTAATACTTGAATTAATGTCTTAGCCTCTCAATTGTTATCATAGATATATCGTTTTTCATTTTTTAGCACCACAACATGAAAACACTACGACTTTTCATTCTTACATTAGTACTGGCTCCCTTTTTACTGAATGCTCAAGCTCCAGAGTTTGTACAGGATTTCAATACATTACAACTTGGACTAGGAAACCCTGAGCTTTTGGGTAAGCTGGGAAATATCCTTTTTTTTACAGCAGATGATGGAATAAATGGCCGAGAGCTTTGGCGTACAGATGGGACAGAAATGGGAACATATATGGTGAAAGATATTACCCCTGGACCAGGTAGTACGACTTTTTATACGAACGGTTATAAAAATAATCATCCGACACTGAATAACAAACTGTACTTTAGTATAAGAAACAGAAGTTATAGTGCCTCTAGTGATATTTGGATTACAGATGGTACTGAGCTAGGAACTGTTGAGTATATTGTGAATTATCATCCCAGTACCACTTTTTATATTTTTAAAGATAAACTTTACTATCATCGTATCAATGCTAATCGGGATTGGGATTTATATCGCTATAGTTCTGAGAGTGGCGAAGAATTAGTACATCTGCTAGCCAAAGATGTAAAAATAGCTAACAATTATATCTATTATTTTGAACGATCAAATTATTCACCTAATAATACTAAACTGTATCGTTTTGATGGTGCAACAGCTGAGTTGATTCAGACATATGCTGGTTTTGTTAGTCCCATTGAAGCTACGACAAGGGCAGATGATTACTATTTTTCTCTACGGACAAGCTCTGTATCTATGGATTTACTTAAGTACAACAATGCAACGAACTCTTTTGAAATTATCTATCAAACATATTATAATACGCTTAAATTTAAATGGGTAGGCCTACAACTGTATATTACCAAACCTATTACTTATTCACTTAATGAATTAATATGTTGTCCTGCTGGAGATTGTCAAAATGCTGTATCCTTATCAGCGTCGCTAATAAATATTAGTGGAGAGGTTGCCGGAAAAATTTTGTATGAAACCAAAGAGAACTCTTCGATA
>JALRIJ010000030.1 GCA_023255485.1 Flectobacillus sp. | reverse complement strand
AACGTTACTTCTCTTTTTATAATCGTAAGAAGCATCTCCAAACAACAAAAGGTATTTCAAACGAGTCGGATTTTTATCGTATAGATATTTGACAAAGTCTCTAATTGCCGTAATATCCTGTTTTCCAGAAGCGAATTCGTTATAAATTTGCTGAGAAGAAACGACTAATACATTCAAATTATCATATTGCTTTCTAAAAGTAGCTAAACGATTCGCTTCGCTACGAAATCGCTCGGCACAAACAAGTATCATATCGGGAGTACTTACACCATGTAAATTCTGATTGGCAATGGCCTGCACACTTACTGGTTTCTCTATATTTTGATTGAAAACAACATACTCTTTGAGGCTATTTTCTTGTGCTATAAAAGACGCCAAACCATTTTGTAGTGCTAAGACTTGTTTAACAGGTATTAGTGGGTTGGTAACATCCCAAACAGCTAATCCTTCTACAGCATTGGCAATCTGATACGTTACATAATTTGAAGCTAGGCTTTCAAATGCCCTAAACTGGAACGAAGTATTATTCCACTGTAACTTTCGTTTTGTATTAATGGTGAGATAATTAAGATAGCCATAGCCCGTGCTAAGACCTTGCTTATCGTGTACAATCCCTATTTTTAGGGTATTGCTCCCATCACTAATCGCTGTGAAGTTTTGAGTGGATAATTTACCTTTATAGTCATACTGATAGGTAGATGTACTTTCAATTGTTTGAGTACCTAAAGGCTGGTTATTTAGGGTGAGTACACAAGTGGAAGGTATCGTCACATTAGCAACTACAGCGGATTTAATCGAAATAGGCGTATTGGCAAGCATTCCCGTAACATCAAAGGAAAACGATTGCTGAACACTACTCAAATATTCTCCAAACCATTCTCTACCTGAACCTGCAAAAGGAGCTTGAGCTAATATATTTTTTTGGTCAACTTCATGATATTGAAAGTCATCATAGCTCGTGACTTGCTTGGAAGCCTCTGCCGTTGCTTGAGATGTACTTATGCGTAAGCCTTTCGTAGTACTGATTGTCAAAAAGTAAAAAGTGGTGTCTGAATAGCTGTTATATTGGTGTTTCATCCCCTTTTCATTGGGGTCGTAGTAAACCCGATGAGGACTTTGCCCATAAAAAAGCACATAATCAGTGTTATCAAAACGACCATCACTTTCTCCTTCCACGACAATGGCATTTTCCTGTAAGTCAACTGGTCGAGCGGTACTATTTTTCTGAGGAAGCATTTCTCCACCATTGCCATACACTCGAATATTTTGAGGGTTAATTTGACTTAGATTAATACCTAATTGCTGAAAAAAACTGGCATCTAGTTTATAGACACTCGATTTGGTAACACCTATTTTGAACCATGTTCCCGTTGTCAGCACAGAGTTGGTCTGTCCTCTTAGAGAAGAAGAGAAAAGTAAAAAAAGTAAGAAGTAGCTATATCTAAATCGACGTTTCACGGTTTTGAGTTTTATAATGATACCTTTTGTATGAACGTTAGGGCAGGCGGATAATTATATTTTACTAACCAAAGCAGAAGAAGAAATAACAAAGCGTTTCCCTCTCGTATCGGTACACAAGTACCGTGTTCGCCGCAATGTTCCTTTATTGAATATTTTTCCCTGTAACTCAAACGCAGCTCCTGTAGGTAAAGAAGATAGTAATACCTTTCCTTCGGCATAGCTAATACTATCAAAAGCTCGTAACGCCAGTACTAGTGCCTGATTTCCCTGTGTGCTGGCAGCAGGATTTTTCAAATAAGTTATTAACGTACTCAGTAGTGGTTCTGGAATGAAAGAGGGGAGAAGAATAGGACTAAATGCACGAAGAAAGTTTTGTTTCCATTCTTTACCATGCGGATTGGAAATCGCCCCATACTCTTTGTAGGTAATCAGGTGAGCTACTTCATGAATATAGGTTACCAGAAAAGCAAATGGATTCAAATCTCCATTGACAGATATTTGGTGTCCTTTACCTTGTCGATATACATAATCTCCAAATTTAGAATTTCGAGGTTTCGTAATTTTAAACGTAAATTCATACTTCTCCCACAGCTCATAGCAATAGGCAACAGTGGTTTCTGGGAAGTATTTTTCAAAAATATCTAGTTGCTTTTTCATGGATTTAAAGATACAAAAAGCTTGTTTCTCAACCGTACTAAAAAGCGAAAAGCTCTAACTTTTGGTTAGAGCTTTTCAAAGTTCTTCTTAGAGAAGTACTACAAAAATTATTTTGTAGCAGCTGAATCAGTAGCAGCAGAATCAACAGCAACTGTAGTATCAACAGCAGCAGTAGTATCAACAGCAACAGCAGCAGAATCTACAGCAGTAGTTTCAGCTTTTTTCTCAGAACAAGCAGCTAATGATAACATTGAAGCTACTAAAGCGAAAGCAAATAAATTTTTCATTTATTGGGGTGATTTAAGGTTTGAGTTCCAAAGGTATGCACAAGTTTTATTTGTTCCAAACCTTGGCTCATTTATTTTTAATATTTTTTAACTTTTCAGAAAAAATGTTTTAAAAAAACGACTTTTTATAAAAAAAATACAACTACACTACTTAAACAATTAATATTTAGCGTGTTCTATCTTTAATATTCGCCGCCTTATTTTAATACTGCCTTAAGTCTATCGTAAAAACCAGTACTCTTAAAGGTAAAAGTTTTGTGCATAATATAATTAAAGACAAAACTAAATCCCATACCAATTACCTGACAGCCCAGCTCATTTGCGTTAATTGTCTTATTCCAAATTGGAACAACCAAGGAATGTTTACCAAACGTAGTTTCCACGAAACTTAGGGATGCTACGGCAAAAAACCACGTAACCCCCCAAGACCCCGTAGCAACCATCATAAACTTGACCATTTCTCGGCGAGTTTGATTGGTATTACGGGCATCAAAAGCAAACATTTTAGTTAGAAAGAAACCAACAAAGAATGCAATGAAGTAACCCAGAGAAACAGAAACACTGTAGGAAAGTGCAAATTTATTTCTTAGAAAACTTCCCGACAATAACTGAACCAAAGCCCCTGTTCCTGCTACTAGGAAATAGGCAATCAAATCTTTGGTATTAAGTAGTTTAGATTTTGACACTGTTAGAACATATTTTTTACCAAATCAGGTGCTATACCAAGAATAATGGTTAAAGCAGTAGTAATGATAAGTGTGATTTTATAGATTAACGGTAGTTGTATTTCAGCAATCTCGCCCTTTTTCATATACACTGCGATGATTGGTTTGAAATAGTAGTAAACACCAACTGCTGACATCAAAATAGCAACTACCAAGATATTTTTAAACAATGGAGATACATTTGAGAAGGCATCGGTAAAGATAAAGAACTTACCAAAGAAACCTGCTGTCAATGGAATCCCCGCCAGAGACAACATCGATACTGTCAATACAAAGGCCAAGAAAGGGTTGTTGACCGATAAGCCATTTAATGCTTCAAAGCTCTCATCTGGTTTACCATCTTTTGGTTTATTTTCAGAAACAATCATCAATACAGCAAAAGCAGAGATAGTAGCAATAGAGTAAGCTAATGAATAGAATAAGATAGACCCATTCGTATTCGGTGTTTTTGCTAAAATTGTAATCAACAAATACCCTGCATGAGAAATACTTGAGTAAGCTAACATTCGCTTAAAGCTTTGTTGATACACCGCAGTGATATTTCCGACAATAAGCGTCAAACAAGTAATCCACACTAACGGATTACCCCAAAGACCATATACCGCAGGGAAAGAGATTGACAATAAACGATACATAGCTGCAACCCCAGCCGTTTTTACGACAGTTGACATGAAGGTTGTAAAAATCGTTGGTGCACCTTCATACACATCTGGAGTCCAGAAGTGGAAAGGAGCGGCCGATACTTTAAATAATAATCCAATAAAGATTAAGATAATCCCTGCATATAAAATAACGCCTCCTTCAAACAGTTCCATTCCTTTTTTAGTACGGCTTACAACTTCTCCAATACCATGAATATTGAATGAGCCTGTTGCTCCATATACTAAGGCAACTCCAAACAGTAAAATACCTGTAGCAAAAGCTCCCATTAAGAAATACTTCAAAGCAGCCTCGTTTGAGCGTAAATTACGTTTATCGCTACCAGTCAGAATATACATAGAAACCGAAAGGATTTCAAGACCTACGAATAACATAATCATGTTTTCATAAGTAACCATCATGAGAGCTCCCGCAGCGGCAAACAACATAATAGCGTAATATTCGGCAGGATGTGTGTGCTCTTCATCGTCCCCAAAACTTCTTGAAATAGCAACAACCAAAGCCGTTGATAATAAAATTACCGACGAGAAATTAATAGATAAATTGTCGGTTTTGAGCATATTGTTAAACCAAAAATACTCATGATTCCAGTCGGCTAAGTTCAAGCCTAAAGCAACAAGTACAAAAAGTAGTGTTGTAATCAATAGGTTTTTACGATTCGTTGAAAAGCCTAAAAACAAACTGGCAATACCCGAAAGTGATAAAGCGATAATTGCGTTCATATTAGTATTGTTATTCGTTAATTATGAACACCCGATAAGGGCGTATTTGAACGAAAGGAAATGCTTATTTAGAAATCAAAGTTAACAATTGAGCTACTGCTGGTTCCGACACTGTTAGGAAGATATTTGGAGCAAGACCAAACAAAATAACCATGAATGCCAATGGGAATAAGGTAGCTTTTTCGCTCAATGTTAAATCTGCAAAACCCTCGGTCAACGAAGTCGTTGGGCCAAACATTGATTTCTGAACCAGACGAAGCATATACACAGCTCCTAAAATAATGGTAAGTCCTGCGATAGCACCAGCCCAAGCATTGTATTCATATACGCCTTTTAGCAATAAAAACTCTCCTACAAAACCGTTTGTCAATGGTAAAGCCACCGAACCCAACATTAGGATAATGAACGTAACCGTTAAAAGAGGGGTAGTTTGTGTAATTCCTCCCAACGTATCAAGTACACGAGATTTTGTACGTTGTTGAATAATTTCTACGACAAAAAACAAACCTACTACGTTAATACCGTGTGCAACCATTTGGATTAAAGCTCCTTGAATACCGTCAAGCGTTCCTGAGAAAATACCTGCTGCCATTAAGCCTACGTGAGCAAACGATGAATACGCAATTAAACGTTTCATATCTTTTTGCTGAATTGCAATGATTGAACCGTAAACAATACCAATAACAGATAAAATTACAGCGACCATTCCCCAATGTTGAACACCAAGTGGTACAATTGGCAATAATAAACGAATAAGTCCATAAGTACCCATTTTCAACATTACCCCTGATAGTAACATTGTTCCTGCTGTTGGTGCTTCTACATACGTATCAGGTTGCCAAGTATGGAAAGGGAACAACGGCATTTTAATAGCAAAGGCAATGAAAAATGCTCCGAATAAAAGACTTTGTTCTTTCAAATCTAATGAGCTTGCGATGTCATAAAAAGCCGTAATTTCAGAAGAGTGTGTACCAGGGGTTTCTAAGTATAAATACACCAAGGCTAACAACATGAATAATGACCCGAAAAGGGTATATACAAAAAACTTGAACGTTACCTTAATACGATTTTCTCCTCCCCAAATAGCAGCAATGAAGTAAATCGGAATTAACGCTGCTTCAAAGAAGAAATAGAATAAGAACGCATCCTTTGCGGTAAATACTCCTACTAGTGCTGCCTGCATAAATAAAATCAAGGCATAAAACACGGATGGATTTTTGTAACGCAAATTAAACGTTGATAAAATAATGAATGGAACAACCAAAGTTGTTAGCGATACCAATATCAAACTGATACCATCAATGCCCACCGAGAAGTTAATGCCCGCATTTGCAATCCAAGAATGCGAATAGGCAAATTGACTTGTCGCATTAGGTACAAATGTACAATAAGCATACCCTCCCAGTACTAACTCTGCAAAAGCAGCTAAGGATGCGAGCGTTTTTGCGTTTTCCCCTTTCGTGGTTAATGTCAATAACCCTGCTACGATAGGAAGAAATATTAATGAAAGTGTTAACATATTTTATTGATCAATCGGATTTGTACTGTTCAAATCTGCTATGTGATAAAAATCTTCGTGTATTCGTTCTTATTGAAAAATTAAAAGACTAAAAAAAGAAGCCTTGTAATCCCCAAGCCAATAAAGCGACAATCGACAACACCATGGCGAATAAATAAAAGCCTGTTGTTCCGTTTTGCAATAAGCGTGCTTCGGCCGATAAGGTTTTCACTAACTTACCAATACTTTCAACAATAAGGTCAATTCCTAAAAAGTCGATTACGTCATGGAAGAAAGTTGAAAGAGCTGAAATTGGCTTAACAAATACGGCATCATACAATTCGTCGATATAATATTTGTTATAAATCACTTTCTGTAAACCTGATTCAGCACCATCTGCTGCTGGAACTGCTTTCTTACTTACATAAATAACATAAGCAACAATTGCGGAAGCAAGAGCGGCAACAACTGAAATAACCATCAACATAATTTCTGTTGATTCGCTTACTTCTGCTGTTTCTACGTGAGAATGAGCAAATAATGGAGCCATAAATTCTGCTAAACCAGCGTGTCCACCAAAAATATGAGGCAAGTTGAAGAACCCTGCAATGGCAGAAAGCACCGCTAAAACCATCAAAGGAGCTGTCATCGTAAGAGGAGACTCATGCAAATGATGTTCTTGTTCTTTTGTTCCTCTAAACTCTCCAAAGAAAGTTAAGAACAATAGACGGAACATATAGAAAGAGGTCATGATTGAACCTAATAGACCGAAAGCCCACATCAATTTATTGTGCTCGTACACATGAGCTAAAATTTCATCTTTCGAGAAGAAACCTGCAAAAGGAGGAATACCCGAAATCGCAATGGTAGCAATCAAGAAGGTAATAAAGGTAATTGGCAATTTCTTACGCAAACCACCCATCGAACGAATATCTTGTTCGTCAGACATCGCATGAATTACCGAACCTGCTCCTAAGAATAACAAGGCTTTAAAGAAAGCGTGCGTCATTACATGGAAGAAAGAAGAAGAGTAAGCCATTACTCCAAGTCCCATGAACATATACCCCAATTGCGATACGGTTGAATAGGCTAATACCTTTTTAATATCGTTTTGGAATAGACCAATAGAAGCAGCAAACACTGCTGTGGCTAAACCTACCCAAGCAACCACTTCTAAGGTTTCTGGTGCAAGAGAGTACATGATATTTGAACGAATAATCATGTAGATACCTGCTGTAACCATGGTAGCAGCGTGGATTAGGGCCGATACAGGAGTTGGCCCAGCCATTGCATCTGGCAACCATGTATATAATGGAATTTGAGCTGATTTACCCATTGCTCCAACAAAAAGCAATAAGGTAATGGCCACTAATGTTTTATCTCCCGATAGATAGCCACCTTCTGCCACTTTACCAAATACGTCTGCATATTCAACAGAACCGAAATGAGCAATGATTAAGAAGATACCTAATAAGAAGCCTAAGTCACCGATACGGTTCATAATAAAGGCTTTACGAGCTGCTGCACCATAATTAACATTCTTATTCCAGAAGCCAATTAATAAGTACGAGCAAAGCCCTACGCCTTCCCAACCGATGAACATAACCACATAGTTAGATCCCATGACTAAAAGTAACATGAAAAACAAAAAGAGGTTTAAGAAAGCAAAGAACTTTCCAAAACCTTCGTCGTGGTGCATGTAGCCAATCGAATAAATATGAATAAGAGAGCCAACTCCTGTGATGATTAACAACATCAAAAGGGAAAGTTGGTCAATTTGGAAAGACATGGCAATATTCAATTTGCCCACTGTAATCCAATCGAATACGTGTACAAGTTGAGGAGTTCCAGAGAAATTAAGGAAAAGCGACAAGGCACAAGCAAAAGAAGCTAAAGCTGCGGCTGAACCAATGATGCCCACTAACGAGTTCGGAACTTTACGAAACCCGATTCCGTTGATAAGGAAGCCTAGTAGTGGAAAGAGAGGAATGAGTGTAATTAATGACATATTTCTTTATTAATTTGAAAATTTGAAAATGTGTTAATTTGAAGACGATGAGCCAAGCCATCCTATACTCAAATTAAAAATCTACCATTTCAATTTATTCAAAATACCCACATCAATTGACTGAATGTTACGATAGATCATTACGATGATTGCCAAACCAACGGCAACTTCCGCTGCAGCAACTGCCATAATAAAAAACACGAACACTTGACCAGCAGGATCAGCCTTGTAGGATGAAAAAGCTGCTAATAGTAAATTAACCGCATTTAACATCAATTCAATAGACATGAAGATGATAATTGCGTTTCGGCGGGTAAGAACACCAATGATGCCGATACAAAAAAGTGCCGCACTAAACCATACATAGTTGTTTAGGGGAATTTGTCGGATTACGTCAGGTAATTGTTGCATGAGTTTTGTCTAGTTTTCAATTCGAGAGCCTTGATATTCGGATAATTGGGATATTCTCTCAAACCAACAAATCAAAATAGAAACATCTTTTCTATGGAATGTATAATATTTGGTCGATAGTTACTGTGATAAACAGGAACCACTGGCAAAAATAAGTATTTCTGATTGAAAACTTACGTTTGTAGCATAATTTCCCACTTATCTACTATTGAAAGTTCTCAATTTAATTTCTGTCAATTTTCGTTTTGTATCCAATGGGAAGTCGCCTTTCATCATCCAATCATAATAAGAAGGTTCATCTTTCAATACTTGAACTACTGGCTTGCCTGAATGTTTACCAAAATTGATAACTTCAACCCCCTCTTTATTAAAGGTCATTCGTTGAGCAAAATCAACCAATCTTGAAGAGGTCAATTCATGTAAGGCATCCATGTCATTTTTAACAGGAAAATATTCTTCTCCTTTTTCATTTTTCAAAGGTACACCTTCATACTTAGCGACTTGGGCATTAAGCACCTCTAGTGTCGCAATCGTATCTGCTTCGGCTGAATGGGCATCAATTAAGTCTTTATTGCAGTAAAAACGATAGGCAGCAGAAAGGCTTCTTGGTTCCATCAAATGATAGATTCGTTGAGCATCTACCAAACGACGATTTTTCATATCGAATTCCACATCATTACGCAGAAACTCTTCTACTAGCATGGGCACATCGAAGCGATTAGAATTGAAGCCTGCTAAATCACAACCATCTAAAAACTGAGACATCGACTTGGCAATTTGCTTGAAGGTAGGTTCATCTTTGACATCCTCGTCATAGATGCCATGAATCATCGAGGATTCCAAGGGAATAGGTATTCCTGGATGGACACGACGAGTTTTAACAGTAACAGTTCCATCTACATTGGCTTTCGCTATGCTGATTTCAATGATACGGTCTTTAATAACGTTCACGCCAGTAGTTTCCAAATCGAAAACGGCAAGCGGCTTGCGAAGGTTGAGTTGATGTGTAAGCATAAAAATAGTTTGAGCTCATGGTACTGAGTTGTGCAAAGTTAGCCAAAATAAAATTGAATCGTGTGTTGGTTTCATTTCTTATTTCTATTTTTGGCAAATGATAACAATTTCACTGTTTTGAATGTTATTTTAAGCAGAAATAGGCTAAAAGTAATCGAAAAAAGCCTTCTTTTCATCAATCAATAAACCACTCCCGAAGGATAAAAAAAATCTAATCTCGGGCAACTTTATGACACTTAACGAATTTTCAAAGGCATTAGCCAACGAATTTGCTTCGCAAACTTACGGCTCTCATCCCGTAGAATTATATGAACCACTTCGCTACTTAATGTCGCTTGGTGGAAAACGTTTACGTCCTGCAATGACGCTCATGGCGACGGCTCTTTTCACGGACGACTGGCAAAAGGCGATTAAGCCTGCATCGGCAGTTGAAGTTTTCCACAACTTCACACTTATGCACGATGACATTATGGACAAGGCCCCTTTGCGTCGTGGTAAACCGACTGTTCATGAAAAATGGAATGATAATATCGCCATTTTATCGGGAGATGTCATGCTTGTGCAAGCCTACGAACTATTGGCTGAAATAGATGATCACTTGCTGAAAAGAGCCTTAAAACGTTTCAATAGAACAGCTGCTGAAGTGTGTGAGGGACAACAATTGGATATGAATTTTGAGTCTCGAGAGGAGGTTTCGGAAGAAGAATATATCCAAATGATTAAACTAAAAACGTCTGTTCTACTTGGTTTTGCTCTAGAACTCGGAGCCATTATTGGCGGAGCTGACGAAGAAGCAATTGAAGCACTCTACGAAATAGGAGTAAACATCGGACTAGGTTTTCAATTAATGGACGATTTACTGGATGTGTATGGCGACCCCGACAAATTTGGGAAGCAAATTGGAGGTGATATTATTGCTAATAAAAAGACGTTTATGCTCATTGAAGCTCGTAATAAAGCTACAGGAGAAACCAAAATCACCTTGGAAAATTGGTTGCAAGAAACTCGCTTTAATCCTGTTGAAAAAGTGGCAGCGGTTACCGCTATTTACGACAGCTTGCATATTAGAGCGATTGCACAACAACGTATTAATGCTTATTTCGATAAAGCCTTTCATTTATTAGATGCTTTACAGGTAGAAGAAGTCCGTAAAAATGAATTACGTGCTTTCGCATCAATGTTGATAGATAGAGAAGTTTAATGTAAATTTGTTCATCACTAATACTCAATTGGCTGGAATAAATCGCACTTCTATTTTGAAGTTGCTAGTTAAAGAGACGATTAAAATCAAGCAAATTGATATGGCCTGTTCACTTTTATAGGACGGCTCTTATTTTCTAACAAATGGAACAACTATTATCCTCGTTATCTTTAACGACATTACTTATCTGTATCACTGTAGGGATTAGCCTATATGCTTGGCGAAGCCCTAGTGTAATGGATAAGCTTCTCTTAAATCCTTACCAAGTAAGTAAACATCATGAATACTGGCGTTTTGTAACATCGGGCTTTATTCATGCCGATTATGGGCACTTATTCTTCAATATGTTTGCTCTGTACTCTTTCGGAGAGTTTATGGAGGTGGTATTTCAACAAGTAGGAGGAATGAATGGGGATATATACTTCCTACTTATTTACTTAGGAGGTATCATTGTTTCAGATATTCCATCGTATTTAAAAAACAAAAAAGATAGTCGCTACAATTCGCTAGGAGCGTCAGGAGGGGTATCAAGTATTGTCTTTGCCAGTATCTTATTCGCTCCAACGAACAAAATGCTTATTTACGGTATCATTCCTATTCCAGCGATTGTTTTTGCCGTTTTATACGTTTGGTACTCGATTTATATGTCTCGCCGTAATATGGATAATGTTAATCATTCCGCACACCTTTATGGAGGACTATGGGGAGTTATTTGCTGTACCATTATTTATCCACAAGTATGGAGTATCTTCTTGGTTCAACTCATTAATTGGTAATTAACACAAGGTAGCGGTGTCATAGCCACTAATTTTTATGCAACAAAAACGAATAGCAATACTTGGTTCTACAGGTTCTATTGGCACACAAGCTCTTGAGGTAATTGAGGCCAATCCTAACTCTTTTCTTGTCGAAGTACTAACGGCTCAAAGCAATGCCGATTTATTAATCGAACAGAGTATCAAATTCAAGCCAAATTGTGTCGTTATCGGTAACGAAGCTTTGTACGATAAGGTATTTTCTGCGTTAAATGCCCTTGACATTAAGGTGTACACAGGAGCTAAAGCACTAGAATCAGTAGTACAAATGGACAGTATTGACATTGTGCTTACCTCAATGGTTGGTTACGCTGGACTTTTGCCTACGATTAAAGCCATTGAAGCAGGCAAACACATTGCTTTAGCTAACAAAGAAACACTTGTCGTAGCAGGGGAATTGATTACGGCTTTGGCAAGGGAAAAAGGCGTAAATATCTACCCTGTCGATTCTGAGCACTCTGCTATCTTCCAATGCCTTGTGGGAGAATTTCATAATCCGATTGAAAAAGTAATTTTAACCGCTTCTGGTGGGCCTTTCCGTGGAAAAAAACGAGAAGAATTGCTCGGTGTAACCAAAGCTCAAGCCCTCAAACACCCCAACTGGGTAATGGGTGCTAAGATTACCATCGACTCAGCCAGTTTGATGAACAAAGGGCTAGAGGTCATTGAAGCAAAATGGCTTTTCAATGTAGAACCTTCTCAAATAGAAGTAGTTGTGCATCCTCAGTCGATTATTCATTCATTAGTTCAATTTGAAGATGGGTCAATAAAAGCTCAAATGGGACTTCCTGATATGAAGTTACCTATTCAGTTTGCATTAGGCTTCCCTGATAGACTAAAATCAGATTTTCCACGTTTTGACTTCATGAAATATCCAAATCTGACTTTTGAACAACCAGATAAAGAAACATTTCGTAACTTGCAATTAGCTTTTAATGCAATGGCAACAGGCGGTAACATGCCATGTATTTTGAATGCAGCCAATGAAATCGCTGTAGCAGCATTCTTGGAGGATAAGATAGGCTTCTTACAAATGTCTGACCTTATCGAAACTTGTATGGCAAAATTACCGTTTATAAAACAGCCTTCGTTGGAAGACTACATTGCGACTGACGAAGCTACTCGAAAATTTGCTCTTGAAGCTCTTTAATGTCGCACATATAATAATGAGCAGATAATCATATTTCAACACAACTTTACAGCGTTAGGAGAGTGCATACTAAACCATGTACACCGCTAGCGAATCATTGAACAATATGGAAGGATTAGTGAAGGTTGGACAACTCATCTTGGGCTTGTCTATTTTAGTAAGTTTACATGAATTTGGGCATTATATCACGGCAAAGTGGTTTAAAATGCGTGTGGATCGGTTTTATCTCTTTTTTGATTTCCTTTTCCCTATACCCACATTATTAAACTTTGCGATTTTCAAAAAGAAAATCGGTGATACAGAATACGGCTTAGGCTGGTTCCCACTAGGCGGTTATGTCTCTATTGCAGGAATGATTGATGAAACGCAAGATGCGTCGAAGCTTGCTGCCGTTCCTGAACCTTGGGAGTTTAGAGGAAAACCGGCTTGGCAACGCCTTATTGTGATGCTAGGTGGGATTATTGTCAACGTAATTTTAGGTATCCTAATTTTCTTTGGCATTAACCTCAATGTTGGAAACAACTTTATTTCTAAGCAAGAACTAAATAAAAACGGTATTTATGCGGGTAATTTAGCCAAAGAAGTTGGATTCCAAACAGGAGATAAGGTCTTAAAAATTAACGGAAACGACTATAAAGAGTATAGCGATATTGGCGGTGCTATTTTAGAAGACAAACTTAACTATACCGTCGAAAGAGCTGGGAAAGTGGTAGAAATTACCATTCCTGATAATTTCTTGAATAAACTTTCGGAACAAAAAGGAGAATATATCCAACCGCTAACGAAGTTTAAAGTGGGTATTGTTCCTCCTCCTAAAGCTCCGTCTTTATTGGAAAAATTATTTGGTAAAACAACAACAGAGGCTCTTTCTCCTGCTCAACTTGGAGGACTTAAAGATGGAGACGATATTGTTGCCATTAATGGTAAACCTGTCGTGTTCTTCCAGTTGTTTCAAGAAGAACTCCTAAATTATAAAGGCAAACCGATTACACTTGCTGTTAAGAGAGCCAACAAAGTCGATACGCTCAAAATGACAGTCACAGAGGAAGGGAAAATTGGTTTTATACCTGAACAATTAATCGAAAAAACACACGAAGACTATTCGGTTGGACAAGCATTTGGTGCTGGTGTACACGATGCCTTTGATGTAGTTTGGAAAAATATTCAAGGTTTCAAAAAGATTTTCTCAGGACAAGTTCGTGCTGATAAAGCCCTAAGTGGTCCTTTTGAAATTGCCGATATGTACGGTTCTCATTGGGATTGGTTAAATTTCTGGAGCTTAACAGGCTTACTTTCTATGGCATTGGCATTTATGAACTTCTTGCCAATTCCTGCCTTAGATGGTGGCCATGCCTTGTTCTTAATTTATGAAATCATCACGGGTCGTCCTCCATCGGAGAAATTCATGGAAAGAGCTCAACAAGTTGGAACGGTTATCTTATTAGGCTTAATGGTCTTCGTTCTAGGTAATGGTGCATTCAAAAAATTCTTTTAATACAAAATCATGATTAGTTTAGTAAACATAATCAAAGAAAAGCCTTTGAAGCGATTTACGTTTCAAGGGCTTTTCTTTTTAACACTCATTGTAGGGTTATCGAGTTTCTATGTCAAACACGCTTTTCACACCAGCGTAACAGAATTACACTACAATGCGAAAGCAAAATCGTTAGAAATTAGTATTCGGGTATTTACGGACGATTTACAAACAGCCCTCACGAAAGAGAACGGGAACAAAAAAGTAGTGCTTGAAAAGAACGATGCCTTTGATGCCTTGGTACAACGCTATATCAGCAAACATTTTGTGTTGATAAGTCCTTTGAAACAAAGACGAGTATATAGTTATGTGGGAAAAGAGCAAGAAAACGATGCTACATGGATTTATCTGGAAATGCCTATAAAAGAGTCTTTGAAGGGTACAAGTATTTTGAATGAAGTGTTAATGGAGGCTTTTGACGACCAAACGAATATCGTCAATATTATTTATCCACAGGAAAAGAAATCGCTGCTTTTCAATAACCATAATAGACGATTGGTGGTAGAATAATTTTTATTACCCCTATGAGATTTTTGAAATCTCACAGGGGTATTTTTTGAGAACCGTTTCTCTAAAAATAAAGCCATTCAACTGCCTTCGGAAATTCTCTTCCCCACTGCGTTTCGCTTTGTTCGCTACCTGCATCTACCGATAAATTAATTTCTATCTTTTTATTGCCTTGTCTCTCGAGCGTTTGCTTCAACTTTTCCACATTTTGAATAGCGACTTCGCCTTCTTCTTCACCTACATAGACATATAATTTTGCAGGTAAATGACTTAAAAAGTCAATCGCATCAAAATAGATATTCGGAGAAACCCATAAGGAAGGCGAGAAAATCATTAAGCGACCAAATACTTCGGGAGCCATTAAACCCGCATAAATACTAATCAATCCAGCCAACGAACTTCCGCCAATACCTGTTGCCTCTCTTGTCGGAATGGTTCGGTAGTTTTTATCAATATAAGGCTTCAACGTTCTTGTCAAAAAGTGAATATACTTTCTGCCCTCGCCCTTACCTAATTTAGGATTATTGTAAGGAGAGTATTCTGTAAAGCGTTCTTCGCCACCATGAGCAATTGCTACCACAATGACATCTCCGTGCCCACGAGCAGCTAAAATCGCCATTTGCTTATCAATTCCCCATTTATTCATTTCGGTATCTCCGCCAAACAAATCCTGAGCATCCTGAAGATAAAGGACAGGATAATGCTTCTTAGAGCGGTCATAGCCTTTTGGAAGTAGAATATACACCGCACGTTTGCGTTGCAACTGAGGCATCTCAAATTCTTCCGAAACTAATCGAATTTCAGGCATTACATTTTCGGGTAAATTCGCCCCATTCATCCGCCAGTGAGGTACAAAATCTTGTACAACTCCATCCACAGCTTTTACGACACGATTATTACTTGGATGTCCAAATTCATCCAATTCTACCTGATCCCAGCCGCCCTTGGTATATTTATATTCAAGCATATCGGGTAGGGGATGGCTCATTGAATAGCGAAGTGCGTAAATGCCTTCACCTTGTTTTTCTAATTTAAAGTCTTCCTTATCAGGTGACCAGTTATTAAAATTTCCCGAGATATAAATTGGACGATTATCTTCAACGGGAGTGGTTAATTCAAAATGCAATATGGTTGTACTCATGATGGGCTTATTCCTAGAAATACTGTTATTAATGTGGTCAGTTAGCACAGTGTGTATTAGTGCGTAAAGATATAAAAATATCGAATTGATATTTCGTAAAAAAGGGCTTTGTGGCTACAATTTTGCGTTTTTTTGCAACATTTTGCAAAAAGCTAACAGAAAACAAATCGAATAATTTATGATTCTTTTTAAAACCTCATTAAATTGCTAAACGAATAGTATTCGAACAAATCAACTCCCTTTATGATTCGCACTCAATCGCTTCACTTTTCTTATACGAAAGACGGCAATTCTTCCTTTCATTTTCCTGATATTTCATGTGACTCTGGTGATACGTTACTGATACTTGGAGGATCGGGTAAAGGTAAAACAACGCTCTTACACCTCATGGGTATGCTTCTCGAACCTTCTACTGGTACAGTTGATATTGCCCAGCAAGCAACCAAGGGTCTCGTAGGTGCTGAGGCTGCAAAGTTTAGAGCTAAACATATTGGAATGATTTATCAAAAACCCCATTTTGTTCATTCGCTTTCTGTAATTGAAAATCTTCTTTTAGCCAATTACTTAGCAGGTGAAAAAACTTCGCAAGAACGTGCAAACTTACTAGCTGAACGTTTAGGTTTTAGCAATCATTTACACAAAAAAACGACAGAGCTTTCACAAGGAGAACAGCAACGGGTAAGTATCGCTCGTGCCTTGATGAATAAGCCCTCTGTGATTTTGGCGGATGAACCCACTGCAAGTTTAGACGATGAAAATTGCAGAAAGGTAATTGAGTTATTGACCCAACAGACGAAGGAAATCAATGCGAGTCTGGTAGTCGTGACGCATGACCAACGTTTGAAAGATGTCTTCTCAAATCAGATTCATTTGTAAGCCCCAATGCCATGAACGTACAAATTGAACAGCTTTATCAACTCGCTAAAAAAGAGAGCAGAACCATTATCGGACTGATGTCGGGTACATCGCTCGACGGTCTGGATATTGCTTTATGTCAGATTTCGGGCAGTGGAGAAATAACTAAGGTGACAGTCCTACACTCCACAACGGTTGATTATTCGGAAGATATTAAAGTAGAAATCAGGAAGGTTTTTGCTCAACGAGAAATTGACTTTCGCCATTTAGCTCTCTTGAACGAATGGATAGGTTTGCTTCATGCAGACATGATTTTGAATAGTTTACAAAGCTGGAATATTCAGCCCGAAACCGTAGATTTGATTGCTTCGCATGGGCAAACGGTGATGCATGCCCCCAAACAATTGCACGGGATAGCGAAATTTCCGAACGCTACGTTACAAATCGGCGATGGCGATCATATTGCTGTAAAAACAGGTATTATTACCATCTCTGATTTTAGACAAAAGCACGTAGCCGCTGGGGGAGAAGGAGCACCATTAGCAGTGTATGGAGACTATTTTCTATTTAGTAAAAAAGGAGAACACCGCATTTTATTAAACATGGGAGGCATTGCCAATTTTACCTATTTACCTGCCGACCTCGACCCAACAAAGGTGTTTGTAACCGATACAGGAACGAGCAATACCCTCTTGGACGCTTTTGTCAGGAAATACGACCCTAGTCTTTCGTATGATAAAGATGCGGCCTTAGCGAGTCAAGGAAAAGTACATCCGACTTTATTGCACGAATTAAAGAATCACCCATTTTTTGAAAAACCTTTTCCCAAAAGTACTGGCCCCGAACTTTTCAACATTGCTTATGTGGAAGCAGCCCAAGAACGAGCTGGGGCAATGGATATTTCGGTAGTTGATTTATTGGCAACCTTAGCTTATTTTACGGCAGATACCATCAAAGACGCTCTTGCTTGGTTAGTCCAAAGTTATCAATTGGAAGAAAAAGACATTCGAATTTATGCCTCTGGAGGCGGAATGCACAATCCGTTGATTATGAAATTATTACAAGAAAACAATGAATACTCATTCGGCAAAATTGACGAATTAGGGATTGCAGGAGATGCCAAAGAAGCCGTTCTTTTCGCTCTTTTAGCCAATGAAACCGTAGCAGGAGGAAAGTCTAATTTCGGAAAAGAGCGAGGTGTGCCGTCGGTATCAATGGGTAAAATCTCCTTTCCGAATTGATTACATATAGGTCAGCATAAAGGCAAATAGAATTAGCCAAAGCACATCCACAAAATGCCAATAGTAAATCATCATGGCAATACGTCGTTGATTGGGAGGGTTAACGGCGTACACAAAAGAATCAAGGTAACTGGTACGTCGTAGGGCTTCGATGAATAATTTAATAAGAAAGGCGATACCCACCACAATATGCAAAACGTGCACGGCAGAAATCAGATAAACAAAACCTCTCGAAGAACGATACTGCCCTCGGTGATTCAAGGCAAATAAGTCGAAACCACCCATGATTTGCAAGATGACAAAGCAAATTCCCAAGAAAAGTGTCGCCCCTGCATAGGTGCGATAAGCGGCAAATTTCTCTTCATTAAAATTAATTTTCGCTAGATAAAGCGTCATGCTACTTAATACGATAGCAAGGGTACTCGCCCAAAAAGTAAGCGGGACTTGCACCGAAGAAAAGCCCTCAGCATGGCGTTCTAAAATACCCGCATAAGCCAATAGTAAACCCAGAAATAATAAGCCACTACCAAACATGGCTAGTTGAAGCATAAACATAAGGGGTTCTCTCCGTTGCATAATCTATTAAGTTAATTGTCCTTTCCAAGAAGGATAATTTGAAAAATCATCCGATAAAGTGGGTTCTTCGTCAAAAATCCCAAAGACCGTAGAACCCGAACCAGTCATGCAAGCATAAACCGCTCCTTGCTCATATAAATACGCTTTCACGGCTGCGATGGTGGGATATTTTGGTAACAAATGCGTTTCAAAATCATTGAAAATCGTATCTTTCCACTCGCTCATCGGGCGTAATAAAGCGGTTCTTAAATCATTATTTGCAGGCTTTGGTTTTATGCCTGAGTAAGCCTCTGCCGTTGAAATATGAATTTCTGGATTAATCAACACGATGTATTTTCCTGCTAGACTCAACGCAATATCTGCAAACTCATCTCCCTTCCCAAAACAGAACTGGGGTTTATTTTGGATGAAAAAAGCACAGTCACTTCCCAACTGACGAGCATAGTTTTCTTGTGCCGTTGTTGATAAGTTTAACTCAAAAAGTTCATTGATTGTTTTAATTGTAAACGCACAGTCTGCCGACCCTCCGCCTAAACCCGCTCCAATAGGAACTAATTTGTGCAAGTGAATTGCTACAGGAGGGAGGGCTAAATCCTGTTTCATTAAGTGATAAGCCTTCAAACATAAATTGGTTGACGGGTCGCCTGGAATGGAAATGCCTGTACTTTGAAAAGAAAGGTCTGAGGCAGGAATAATTTCTAAAACATCGTTCCAATTGACAGGATAAAAGCACGATTCGAGGTTATGAAAACCATCGCTTCGTTTTTCTGTTACGTACAAACCGATGTTTATTTTAGCATTTGGAAAAGTTATCATATTCACAAAATCAGGTTGAAGAATGAAAAGACGTTAGCTTCTGTGCAACGAAGAAACTACAAAGATAAAGCTCGATTAGGATAATCGGTAATTAAACCATCAACACCCCATTCAATTAATTGTTTCATATCAGGCACCTGATTCACCGTCCACGGAATCACTTTCATTCCTTTTACATGACATTGTTCAATGACTTCGGCATTCAATTGCTTAAATGATGGACTGTAAATATCTGGGATAAAACCCAACTTGTCGAGCGATGGGAGTAGAGCCTCCATTTCGACCAACATGGATAAATCCATTCTCTTAAAAATTCCTTGATTCATTTGCTGTTTTAGGTGCTTCAATACGGCAAAATCGAAGCTTTGTAAGACCACTCGTTCGGGAGCAAGCTGCTCTATAATCACCTCATACACCAAACGGCAAAACTCAGCAACAGAACTCGGTTGTGAAATACCATATTCTTGTTCTTCTGATTTTATCTCAATATTATAGCGAACAGGATTTAGGTGTTTCGATTTGATGTACAATTCACAAATCATAATAACCTCTTTCAGTAAGGGTTTATAAGTTGCCATTTTTTCATGCTCTGGAAATTTCTGATTACCACGACACCCCGTATCAAACTGGGT
>JALRIJ010000309.1:3088-3332 GCA_023255485.1 Flectobacillus sp. | reverse complement strand
ATGTATGCGACCACAAAAGACAAGCATTTGGATAGCTTAATGGATAATGCCATTGACGTAATCGGGAAAGCTCAAAAAGAAGACGGCTATATTTATACGAAGTCCATTATCGAGCAAAAAGCAACGAACAAGCCTAAAATGTTTGACGATAAACTTAGTTTTGAAGCTTATAATTTTGGACATTTGATGACTGCTGCTTGTGTGCATTACCGAGCAACGGGCAAAACTTCTTTATTGAATATCG
>JALRIJ010000309.1:0-3078 GCA_023255485.1 Flectobacillus sp. | reverse complement strand
ACCGATTTTTTAATTGGTTTTTATAATACAGCTAGTCCAGAGCAAGCTCGTAATGCCATTTGTCCTTCGCATTACATGGGTATTATTGAGATGTATCGAACGACTAACGAGAAAAAATACCTTGATTTAGCTCAAAAGTTAATCAATATCCGTGGAGAGTCAGAAGGAACAGACGACAATTCTGATCGTGTACCTTTCCGCCAAATGAGAAAAGTAATTGGTCATGCTGTACGTGCGAATTACTTGTTTGCAGGAGCTGCCGATATTTATAGTGAAACGGGCGATACGACGTTATTAACCCCTCTGAATGCGGTTTGGGATGATGTCATTCACCACAAAATGTACATTACAGGAGCGTGTGGTGCTTTGTATGATGGAGTTTCTCCAGATGGAACAGCCTATAAACCTGACACCGTTCAGAAAATCCATCAGGCTTATGGGAAAGCATATCAGTTGCCCAACCATTCGGCTCATAACGAAACCTGTGCTAACATTGGTAATTTACTATGGAACTGGCGAATGTTGCAGATTTCGGCGGATTCCAAATATGCTGATATTATGGAGTTAGCCTTGTATAACAGTATCTTGTCAGGTATTAATTTAGAAGGAAATAAGTTCTTTTATACCAATCCTCTAAGTGCTTCGGATGATTACCCGTATGCACTTCGTTGGAATGGTGGTCGTCAGCCTTATATCAGCAAATCAAACTGTTGTCCTCCCAATGTAGTGCGTACCATTGCCGAAACGAGTAATTATTTCTATAGTCAAGTGAAAAATGGCTTATACGTGCATTTGTACGGGGGCAATAAATTGGCTACGAAGTTAGAAAATGGTTCAGACTTAGTCTTGGAACAAGTGACTAACTATCCTTGGGAAGGGACTATTAAGTTGAAAATTGCCAAAATTCAGGCGAGTGAGTTTTCGTTTTTCCTACGTATTCCTGCTTGGGCAACTAACGCAACGCTATTTTTAAATGGGAAAGCCTTAGCTGTAAAAGCGAAAGCAGGGCAGTATGTAGCAGTGAAACGTGTTTGGAAAACCAATGATGTCTTGGAATTACGTTTACCGATGGACGTTCAATTGATTGAATCGAATCCTTTAGTAGAAGAAACTCGCAATCAAGTGGCTGTTATGCGTGGCCCTTTGGTGTATTGCGTAGAATCGCCTGATTTGCCTAAAGAAACCAATTTGAAAGAGGTTGTTATTCCTGTGAAATCAAATTGGGCACCTAAATGGACTAAAATCGTCAATGCAGATGTCATTCGTTTAGAAGGAGATGCTCTTTCGTATTCTCCTAAAAACTGGAAATATACGCTGTATCAACCGCTTAAAAATCAATCAGAAAAAAAGATTACAATCAGTCTTATTCCGTATTTCGCATGGGCAAACCGTGGACATTCTGAAATGAGTGTATGGATGCCTGTGAGTAGATAATTGTTAAAAAGTATCATGGAAAGAATTACCGCAACATATTATATAGAAACGCCTTTTGCACCCGAAAAGGCGGCAGAAGTATTAGCAGGCGAACAATCGTCTGGAACATTCGTGGCTGTGCCAGGGGAAACAGCAGAACTAAAAGCTCGTTTTGCCGCTCGGGTGGAAAGTGTAGAACACCTCGAAACGGTTACGACCCCCGCTATTCCTGGGGCAACTAGTGCCACAGGACAGTATCATCGTGCTTTGGTAAAAGTGTCTTGGTCGATTGAAAACTTTGGCTACAATTTACCGCTAATGATTTCAACCTTACAGGGAAATTTATACGAAATCCGTCAATTTACGGGCTTGAAATTAATGGCAATTGACATTCCCGATTCGTTTGCGAACCATTACCGAGGTCCTGCTTTTGGAATAGAAGGCTGTAGAAAATTGACAGGGGTTTATAATCGCCCTTTAATTGGTACCATCATCAAACCAAGTATTGGGCTAACGCCTGAGCAAACGGCTGGTATGGTACAAACCTTAGCTGAGGCAGGAATCGACTTTGTAAAAGACGATGAATTAATGAGTTCTTCGGCAAATTCGCCTTTTGAAAAACGGGTAGATGCTATCATGGAAGTCATCAATCGTCATGCGGATAAGACGGGTAAAAAAGTGATGTATGCTTTCAATCTCAGTGGTGAAATTGATGAAATGCAACGTCGTTATGAAAAAATTGTGAATAGTGGTGGTACTTGTGCGATGGTGAGTATCAACAGCGTAGGGATTTCGGCGACTAAAAAAATATGTGATATTGGTGAATTGGCAATTCATGGACACCGTAATGGATGGGGAATGATGACGAGACATCCGCTTTTAGGCATTGATTTTCCTGCCTATCAAAAATTATGGCGTTTAGCAGGAGTGGATCAAATGCACGTAAACGGAATTGATAATAAATTTTGGGAAACAGATGATTCGGTAGTACGTTCGATTGAAGCGTGTTTAACACCTATGTTTGGTGGATATTCGGCTTTGCCAGTAGTCTCTTCGGGACAATGGGGAGGTCAAGCACCAGAAACATATCGTCGCACTAAAACGGTAGATTTATTGTACATGGCAGGTGGTGGCATCATGGCTCATCCAAGTGGGGCATCGGCTGGTGTTGTTGCCCTACAACAAGCATGGAAAGCCGCAGTAGATGGACTTAGTATCGAAGAAGCAGCACTGCAATATCCAGAATTTGCTCAGTCAGTAGCCAAATTTGGTAAAAAAGGGTAAACGAATTTGACTCTTTATGAAATTAATGGCTTAACGCAGACAGGGTTCAAAACCCTGTCTGCGTTGTGCGATAAAATTTTGTAATCACGTAAAATCATAAAGAGCCATGAGTTTTAACTCGTTTTACACCACAAAGCAGTTTTGCCTTATTTTCTATTACAAACGGGTTAAAACCCGTTTACCCAGCATACAACAACTTACAAACCATGAAATATAGTTTAATTGTCTTATTTTTTGTCACAAGCTTTTGCCTGAAAGCACAAGATACAGTACGTTACACGGGTACAACCTTAGTGAACGTGGACTATCATCATGGACAATTAACGCCAGCCGTGGGTGTCCATAATATTCAAACCTTTCGTGCCAATCGGGAACACCCCG
>JALRIJ010000308.1 GCA_023255485.1 Flectobacillus sp. | reverse complement strand
AAGCTCGTCCTTCTTGTTCAGCAGGAATGACCATTTTTTGTTGACGAACACCCACCATACCAACACTTCCCGTTGTGGTAATGGTAGCGGTCACACTAGCGTTTTGTTTGGTGGTATTGGTAATGTTTACGGGTACCTGTATTTCATCATTTGGACTGGCAAAACGTGGTAAAGCCGTACTTATCACCAGTGGGTCAGCGACTTTCATGTTTTTAGTTGCCGAGCCAAACGCATGGTCTTTATAGGCAACCGCCATGATACGGAGGTCTCCCGAAAACTGGGGAATATCAAAACTAAACTCGGTTGTTCCGCCTAAGCCCGTTTTGACAATTCCCGACCAAATGGCTACTAAATTCACTCGGCTGTTGGTCAATGGATTCACTCGTTTCTCTAAATCATAACCATCTCCCCCCGTACTAGACGACCCTCTAATCGAAAACTCAGGGAATAAGAAGGGGTACAAATCATAGCTATTGACCTCCAAAGCCTGTTTTTGGTAGAAATAAGCGTAAGGATCAGGCGTTTTGAAGTTTTTCAATTGCAAAATTCCTTCATCCACTACAGCAATGGTCAATTCGGTATTGGCCTTTGTTTTAATGGTAATGTGTTGTTTTGTTTTTGAACGAGAACGCTCTACCGCTACGATTTCAATTGGCAATTGATTATCGGTATCTTCTACCATCACAGGGGCGTAACCATGTGCCACCGTCAAAGGAAGATTCGACTCGTCCATCGGTCTGATTAAGGTAGCCGATACATACACATTCGGTAAATGCTCTTTGCCCAAACTGAAACTCAATTCGGCAGATTTTTTATCTGTTTCTAAAATATGATATTCCAATACATGATTTCGCTCGATGGTTACAATCAGTTTTCCAGCAAAAGGCGTTTTAAACAACACTTTCGCTTTGTCGCCAACTTCGTATTTTTCTTTATCAAACTCCATCGTCACCTGTCCTTCGTTATTTACTTCAAACGAAGAATTCTCGGTATTTCCCCATCCATAGGCATAGAAGCTTTGAGCCGTCCATGACTTTGCTCCTTCTCGGTGTACCCGCACTTCGTATTCGCCCGAAATAGGTGGAGCATAATTCACACTGGCTTGCCCATTGACAAAGTTGACCGTGCGAGAATACACGACTTTCGTTTGCTTTTTGGAAGAATAATTAAGCGACTTATCTGGATTTCGTTGAATAACTGTCTGATAATCAAAACGAACAATTTCAACTTTTCCTTTTCCTGCCACAGGTTTTCCGTCTTTATTTAAAGCAACCAAAGGAATTTGAGTCGGTGCATTCGTACCGATATACGTATCGGGCATTCCGATTCCGTAGAAAATAGCTTGTGTGAAAATATCCAAACGTTTCAATCTATTCACTGGACGACCTGTTTCGTCAAAAACTGTCACATAATTCTTCGCCTCCAATACGCCCATATCCGAATAAGTCACAGGTACTTGAAAACTCTCTGCGGCAACACCTTGCTGGTTCGTAACTCCTTGACGAGTAATACTTTCAAAGGTGGTATTATCTTGAATATCGAAGGTATAATTACTATATCCTTTCGGTAAAAAAGCCTTACGAGCCAATCGGAATTCCATTTCATAATTACGATTAGAAGCTGGTGGGCCAAATAAGTTCAAGGCAGTAGCAGCAATCTGGACAGATTCACCATTGCGATAAAACTCTTTACTGGCTTTCACATCCACCTTAATACGGTCGGGCATAAATTCTTCAATAGCTACATTGCGAGAAGCCAATAACACATCGTTACCGTTCAGTACCTCAATCACATACGTACCCGTCACACTTGCACGGTCGGTTGGTACGGTCATAGCTACCGCTCCTTGGTCGTTTGTTTGTTCTCTAAAGGTTTTGTATTCTTTTCCGTTAGGTAATAAAATTCTGATTTTTACCGGAATTTCTCCTACCGATTCCCAATCTTGCTTACGAATAAGCGTATTGAAATGAATTGGTTCGCCTGGACGATAAATATCTCGGTCGCCATAAATAAAGGCTTCAAAACCTGAGCTGTTATTCCGCTTTCCATCCACTTCAAAACGGGAAGTTTCTACGGCAGTATCTTCATATAGTAAGTAGTTAAAATCGTCTTCGGTATGAGCGACAATCATGGCTACGGTAAAGCCTTTTTTCTTGAAATCTTTGAACGTAACAGAGCCATCTCTAGCCGTTTTAGCTTTAGCAATTGTCTGATTGTTGGACGAAATCAAGCTAATTTCTACATCACCCATCGGTTCAGCAGTTTTGATGGAATTGGCAAAAATGATAATCTCGTCATCTGACTGCTTGGTAATCAACCCAATGTCCGAAATACTAACCAATTTGGTCGCATTTTTATAATATTCATCTGCCGAATTAAGCGTAACCAAGTAAATTCCTTTGATGTCATTTTGAGTAGGCAACGACAAATTCAAGGCTGAAATACCCTTTGATTTGGGCAAATTCCCTGTTTCCACCGTTTTATTCACAATGACATCCGAATATAAACCCGATTCATCGTCGTAATAATCAAAGACTTTTGCCGAAGACATTCCCTCTTCTCCTTCCTCATAACCATAATCTTGATAACGATTTTGGCGTAAGAAATTCAAAATGTTATTCTCATAAATCTTAGAAATTTTCACATTCACTTTCGGAATATTGACAATATTTACCGCCACATTACGATTGCCTTTCGACGATAAATAAACGGCTTTTTTATTCACAAAAGCTACCGAAGCAGGCATATCTCCAAAATAAATATCTTTGGTATAATCGTCCGAAAGTGCTGCTCCTAATACCCCTTTTGCTTTGGTATTAATCGTCAATACATAGTTATCCGTTTCGTTAAAATCACCTTTGATTAACAAGCCATTTTCAATTAATTCCGCTTTGGTTTCCAAACTTGGAGCGACCTTTTTAGCAGGTTTTTCTGCTTGCGGAATCGGATTACCAAGCGTATCCAATTCAACTACGACTTCCTCCTCTTCTACTTCTGTATCGGAGGCATTGCTTGTAACGCTATAAATATCCTTTACATTTTCTCCCTGAATTGCCTGATTAAAGGTCACACGGATGTAACCCTGATTGTTATCAAAGCCATGTTCTACATTCAAAATTTCAAGAGTACTAATATCGGGTAAGGCCACAGACGCTTCCAATACCTCTTCGGTAGTATAGGTGGAATTGGGTACTGAAAGCCCTTTTTCTAAGGTAATTTGCAAGGATTTTCCTTCGGTATTGGCTAAGTCTTTCACCTTTGCCGTAACGGTTTCACTCACGCCTGTCTGCACAATTTGATAGGTATAAGCTTTTCCATCATCGTCTTTGATACTTAATGTTTTTGCCACTTCTTGCGGATTCACAGG
>JALRIJ010000307.1 GCA_023255485.1 Flectobacillus sp. | reverse complement strand
CGAACGGTTTTTGATTTCCGTTTCGTACTTAACCGCTTTTGTACTTAATTGATATTCAGTAAATTTACTTCCTGTACTTTTGGCTAAAAGTAATTCGCTTCCCTCACTTAAAACGGTAATTTTAGGATTTGTTTTACTCGAAAATACCTTCAATTTTCCTTCCTGTACATATAAATTCGCTTCTGAAATAAACCAATGCGTACGTCCTTGCTCTTCTAATTGCCAAATTTGATTTGCTTCTTCGGGGCTTAAAATGACGATGCGTTCTTGTTTCCCTTCTTTAGTCGTCACTTGAATGCTTGTTCCTTTTAAGCCAACCTTGAGGTCGTTAATTACATAAGCTCCATTTTTCAAGACTACTTTTGCTTGGTTTGCTTCTATTTTGGCAATATTTCGAGCATCTAAACTAACTTCAGGAGCAATGCCTTTCTGTTGAAATAAAAGCCAGTCGGTACGCTCTTTTTGTTGAATCTTTCCTAATAAAGTAGCCGTTGCGTAGTTGACACCAAGCGTGTTGAAAGTCGTTTTAATCGGCCAAATAAAAATAGCACTATCAGGAATAGCGATTCCTTGCGAAGGGAAAACCAGCGTTTCATCCTTTAACTGTACCGAAAATTGAACATTCGATAGTTTTTCTTTCTGAAAATGGCGGTAATAATTGAGTCCAAACAAGAAACTTCCAGCCTTCCCTGTACGGACAGCATATTGCAAATTGGTTGTTTTGTTTTGAACCTGACCAATTGCTGGCAGGCTAGGAGCTAGCATATCTCCGAAGTTTTTCAAGAAATAGTGAAGCTTTTTGACTTGGTGATAAGACGGAGCAATTTCGCCTGTTTCACGAATGGCCGCTTGAAAATCGTAGGATAAATCGGGGTACTCATTCCAGTAACCTGTTTCATCCTGATTTTCTTCCAGCGTACTTAATTGCCCAATCGGATTTGTTCCTCCTGCAAAGACATAGTAGCCAGGCAAATTACTTCCCGAAGCAATTTTCGCCGTGGCAATACTCAAGCCATCAATTGGGTTTAAAATAGGGCGACGGTGATAGGTAATCTGATTTCCTACCCCTAATTCGCAGGTAAAGAAAGGATATTTGCTAAAGTCAACACCATTGGCTTCTTTCTTTGTACCCATTTCGTTACCGATGTTGTCATCGTCACGACGTTCCTCCATTTCAAAGGCAACATTACTCTTTGACTTATCTAAAGTGGATGCCCACGGAGCCTCTGGATAACCGCCATACAACGGAATAACCTCGCCATTGGCAGGCACAGAAGCATTGTCCCAGCCCGTAACGGTGTACATCGGTACGTCGATACCGTGTTTGAGGGCGGTTTGTTTTAACCATAAAATGTGAGCTTCTCCTGCTTTCCCTTTTCTATATTCGTTTTCGAGTTGAACACCCACAATCGGGCCGCCGTCTTTATAGTAAAGACCCTTTAATTGCTGTCCGATTTGGCTATAAAGGCGATCTACATAGTACTGATAAACGGGGTCATTGGAGCGATCTGTCAAGTACTTTTTTTCAAGAATCCAGTCAGGAGTTGCTCCATTACGGACTTCGGCATGGCACCATGGGCCTAAGCGAGGATAAAAGAGCATTCCATTTTTCTGACAAAGTTTTGCAAAATAGCGGAGGTCTTTATTACCCGACCAGTCGAACTGTCCTTCGATTTCTTCGTGATGAATCCAAAGAATATAGCTCGCCACAATCGTGATACCATTGGCTTTCATTTTCAGAATAATATCCTCCCATTGTTGGCGAGGATAGCGAGAAAAGTGAACTTCGCCCATCACAGGGATGGTGGGTTTTCCACCGATGGTCATGTACCAATTATTGAGGCGGAGTTCTTTTCCTTGTTGCCCTGCGTGCCCCATCTTTAAGTGTTCACTTTTTAGTTCACGACTTACTTTAGAAGCATCGACCGATAAAATTTGCTGGGCTTGAGTTTGATAAAACAAACAAAGAAGAAAAAAGGTAATACAACGGTTAACATTCATGATATTATTGAATACAAGTGAGATTGAACCGCATAGTTACCATAGAAGCGTAGTAAATGCGTCCTTCTGTGTACTGCTGTTGGGGAGTAGCGTATCCATAAACCATCAAAAGAGTAGCCTATTTGCATTGCAATTGTTTGCACAAAAACACAAATTCTTCTGTAAAAGAGTTACGCAAAATGTATTAATATCATACCTTCCCAAAGGCTCTTCATTTATCAACAACTTAAAATGTAGTTCTACAGCTGATTTTTTAGAATCATAGAGGTGTGGTAGCTAAGCTTGGGAATGTCCAATGGTTACCGATACTGTACTTTAACTGCTTAAGAGAATTTTAGAGAATAATCTGAGCCTCTGATTATTTCCCTTAGGATTTTTTATATATTGGCGAATCATTGCGTCTATCACGCTAAATTGGTTGGATAGATATAATGAATCAAGCATATCAAAACCTCTCTTCTAGATGCACAAGAACAAGAATAAGAAAGTAGCAAGGAGTATAGGGTGGACACTTTTAATTTTACTTATCGTTTTTTTGTATAACGTTTTCTGGCCGAGGCATTACAAGGTACAGTCGAGAGAAAATGGGAAAAATCGCACATACTGGCAGTTATCAACAGGATCTACTATTGCTTATACTCACATATCTTCTACTTCAAAAGATACTCAAGCATATCCAATCATTTATCTGCATGGTGGTCCGGGTGGTGCTATTTCTAAGCGAGTAATTGATGATCTAAAATCTCTTAGTAACGACGGCTTTGATTTATACTTTTATGATCAGGTTGGTAGCGGAGCATCAAGCAGATTAAGTGATATTTCCCAATATACTGTCCAAAGACAAGTAGATGACTTAAATGAAATAATCATAAAAATCAATTCAGGAAAAGTCATATTAATCGGACAGTCGTGGGGCTCTGTATTAGCTGCTGTATACTTATCAAAGTACCCCGAAAAAGTTGACAAAATAATTTTCACTAGTCCCGGACCTATTTATCCAATAAACAAGGCAGAAATAAACCTAAGGGCTCCTGATAGTCTCAGATTACAAGCTCCATTATATACAAATAAAGCCGCAAATGAATCTTCGACCAATATTCGGATTAAAGCAATAACATTTTTCGCTACTTACTTTGGTAAAAAAATAGCGTCCGATAAAGAAGTTGATGAATATGCTGACTTTCTTGATGCTAAAGCCTATAAATCGGCCTTGTGTGACACATCAATAAACTTAGCAAATAGAGGTATTAGTGGATTTTTCGCAAGCATAATGACGTACAAAAGTATGTTACTCTTGAAAGATTTCAGAGAGAAAATTAAAGGTATAAAGATGCCCGTTTTAATTTTGAAAGGGCAATGTGATAATCAACCGTGGGGAGCC
>JALRIJ010000306.1 GCA_023255485.1 Flectobacillus sp. | reverse complement strand
CAAGCATTGCCTTGAGTGGAACAAGTGAAAAACTGTCGGTAACAGACGATAACCTTATCAATACAGCAATCACGCAAAGACCTGACGTTCCTGTACGTGATGCTGATGGTAATTATGCTGGACCTTCCGAAAAGCAATTTGCTCTTTCTAACCCTGTTGCATTAGCAAACATCAACCAAAACACCTTCAAAAGAACGATGGGGTTAGGTAGTTTATATGCCGAAGCGACTTTCTTGAAAGATTTTGTTTTCAGAACAGAGGTAAATACCAACCTTGAATTTACGAATAGCTATAAATTTAACCCTACCTATTCGTTTGGAGGAGTAACCAATGCGATTGCTACCTCTTCAAGAGCATCTAACAAGAGCTTATATTGGTCATTGAACCAGACCTTACGTTATACTAAAAAAATCCAAGCACATGACTTTGCCATTATGTTAGGACACGAAGCTCAAGAAAGCAACTGGGAAAGTCTTAGTGGAGCAGCTTCTGGATTTATCAGTAACAACATTTCGGAATTGTCTTTAGGAAATACGACTTCATCAAACAGTAGCAAGGGTTCTTTTGCGATGGAATCGTACTTTACTCGTTTGAACTACCAATTTAACGACAAGTATATTTTACAATTAGCGATGCGTGCCGATGCAAGTTCAACATTTGGAGCGAATAATCGTTGGGGATATTTCCCATCCGTTTCAGGTGCTTGGAAAATCTCTAAAGAGAATTTCATGAAAGACATTACGTTCGTTGACGACTTAAAATTACGAGTTGAGTACGGTTTAACAGGTAACCAATCGGCTGGAGGGAATACAATCTATTCGGCATTAACACCTATCTCAACACAGTGGGGCAAAGGTTATTTAACAGGAAACATTGCTAACCCTGATTTCCAATGGGAAAGTACAAAAACCTTAAACTTTGGTTTTGACTTCCATGCTTTAAAGAATCGTCTAGAAGTAATTTTTGACATTTATAGCAAGAACACGGACAACCTAATCCTACAAATGCCTCTGCCTGCCTACATGGGAACAGCGACGGTAAGTTCTCCGTATGTCAACATTGGTGCTATGGAAAACAAAGGTTTTGGGATTAGTGTAAATACCGTGAACGTAGAAGGTAAATTCAGATGGAAATCGGGTGTAACGTTCTCGATGGATAGAAACAAATTGACAAAGCTTTACACAGAAAGCAGTATCATCGACCGTTCGCCTTGGTTTATGAACAACTTCATTTCTCGTTCAGTAGTTGGACAACCACTTTGGCAGTTCTACGCTTACTCGTATGATGGTGTCTTCCAAACTTTAGACCAAGTGAAAAACAGCCCGATTCCTTCGACAAGTAAAGTAGATCAGTATCAAGGAACATGGATTGGTGACGTGAAATTTAAGGACATCAATGGCGATGGTACCATCGACGAAAAAGATAGATCATTGGTGGGTAGCCCTTGGCCAGACTTTGTTTTTGGTATCAGCAACAACGTTAGCTACAAAAACTTCGATTTGTCGATTTTCATTCAAGGAACACAAGGAAACAGCATTTTCAACTATACTCGTTACAACAACGGGGCTCCAGGCAGAAGTGGCCCATACCGTGGTGCCTTACAAGAAACGGCTGATTTTGCAAGATTAAGTAACGATGGCACCACCTTATTGAACCTAGGTACAAACGTGCCTCGAGTAACAGTAACAGATGCCAATGGAAACAACCGTCCTACGAGTCAATATATCGAAGACGGTTCATATATCCGTGTCAAAAACATCACCTTGGCATATAATGTACCAAATGCTTGGTTGAAATCTACGCCTATCAAAGGATTACGTTTAACAGGTGGCGTTCAAAATGCCTTGACCTTCACGAAATACTCGGGCTATGACCCAGAAGTAGGTACGTTCAAAGACCAAAACGGATACAACATGGTAGGTATCGACTACGGTCGTTACCCTTCAACCAGAATGTACACATTCAGTTTATCGGCTGATTTCTAATCAACGTTTAATTTTAGGTTAAAGCGATTCTTTTAAACGCATTATTTATATTCTAATGAAGAAGACAACAACTTTTTATACATATATCTTATTCGTAATGACCTTAATCGGCTTTACGGGTTGTAAAGAGGACTTTTTAGAAAGACCTCCTCAAGATGCCTTAACAGACGGAACATTTTTCAATACGGGCGATGAACTTTTGTTAGCTACCGCACCACTTTATAACAAAGTATGGTTCGATTATAACGATAAAGCCTCTTTTGGTATTGGCGATGCTCGTGGTGGTAACATGATTTCAAATGATTATGACCCTTTCTATAAGTTTGCCCTACCTGCTAGTAACAACCAAGTAATTGAAGCATGGAAATCATTTTACTCGGTAATTGCTCAGAGTAACATGGTAATTTACAACGTAAATAACCGTGCGGCTGCAACGATTCCTGCTTTGTACAAAAAACATGCTATTGGCGAAGCTCGTTTTATGCGTGGTTTGGCTTATGCCTATTTGGTACGTAACTGGGGTCCCGTACCAATTATCGACAATAACGTTAAGCAATTAACCGATACGTCTATTGCTCGTAATACGGTAAGTTCTGTTTGGGAATTTATCATTCGTGACTTGCGTTATGCTGCTCAAAACTTGCCTGCGGCATCGCTCCAAACAGGACGTATCAACAAGTATTCGGCAGAGGGAATGTTAGCAAAAATGTATTTAACTCGTGCAGGGGTAAAAGCTGTGGGCGGTGTACGTGACAAAACAGATTTGGATAGTGCCAAATACTATGCGAAGGACGTAATCGTGAATGGGCCTTTCAAAATGATGGCAAACTATCCTGATTTATTCAAATTAGAAAATAAGAATAACGACGAAGCTCTTTTTGCTCTTCGTTGGACGTTGATGAAATCAGATTTCTCTGACTTTGGCGTACAAAACACTTTCCAAGCATATATGGCTGCGGATACCAAAATTACAGGCTCGTGGGATGGCTGGGGTGCCGCTCACGGAGCATCAGCAGATTACTTAAAATCAGTTGACCCTGCGGATTCAATTCGCCGTAAAGCTACGTTTATGATGTATAATGATCGTTATACAGAATTGGTGAAAAATGAGGGTGGCTATACGTTCACGAGTACAAACATTGCTAACGTGAAAAAATACATCATCGGTAGCCCTACTGACAACGGCGAAGGTAGCCCAATGAATACGTCTATGTGTACCTACATGATGCGTTTACCTGAATTATACTTGATTTATGCAGAAGCAATTTTGGGCGATAATGCTTCTACTAGCGATGCAGAAGCGTTAAAATACTTCAATGCCGTGCGTACTCGTGCCAAAATGCCAACAAAAACAGCTATCACTTTTGACGATATTTTCAAAGAAAAGCGTGTGGAATG
>JALRIJ010000305.1 GCA_023255485.1 Flectobacillus sp. | reverse complement strand
CCTTCATCCAAGCCTTTCGCATCTTTCAAAGCAACCACGTTATTTTCATTAACCGAGTTAGCGAATTTTTTCATATATGCTTCACGAGCTTTCTCTGCAATAGAAACCTCCTCGTTGTATTCGTTTTTCATAATTTGTCCATCGCCTGCAATGTGGTAAACGAACAAATAAATCACTCCAAATACGATTGTTGAATAGAACAAATACATGAACCAAGGTGGCGTTGGGTTATCTAATTCTGCAATGCCGTCGTATTGGTGTTCAAGCATCATATCTTTCTCAAAAGCAATTGGTTTTAAACTCCATAGCTTTTGCCAGAACGTACGATTTGCCATTGCCTCCTCATAAGCCGAGTCTTTTATTTCGCTCTGAGGTTTAAGCATTTGCTTTAGCTGCGAAGCTACGTGCAATGCCATGATTGCAATGATGGTGCAAACCAAAAACATCGTACCCACCAAAACGAGTAAGAATAGGTCTTTCCCATCTTTTGGCTGTGGGATAAGAGTTGTCGCACTTGGTGCTGCAGCATCAGCAGCAAACATCGGTATAGATGCCAAGAGGAACAAAAAGGTAAGTATGCGTTTCATCGAAAATATCTTTTTTTGTTAGCGTTAAATGGATGGAGTTGTGTAAAAGGTCAAAAGTTTATGAGCTACTCTTCGGCAAAAATTGCTTTAAACGTTAAACTATCAACTTTTCACACACCTCCAATACCGAAACCCAATCATGATTTAGGCTTCCAAAGGAAGATGGCTCATTTGCTCAACGTGTTTTTTATCTATTAAAAATAAATAAGCAGACACCAAGACGAAAAATGAGAAAAATATCACGAAGGACGTAACCATATAAGTATCAGCTCCTTCTATTTTATCTATGAATTGTTTGAACATCTTGTTAACTTTTAGATTTTAATGATTAATGATGAATGCGTAATGGTTAATGATTAATGTGTAATTGATTGATGGAAATTCTATGGAATTAACGATTACTCACTTCTGTCATCATTGAAATATTACGCATTAACCATTACGCATTAAAAAAGAATTACTGTGCTTTCTTAATATCTGTACCCAAGCGTTGTAGGTAAGCGATTAACGCTACGATTTCTTTGTCTGGACTAACTTTAACACCTTCTTTGGCTAAGTTTGCCGAAATGGTGGCTGCTTGTTCGTCTAAGTCCTTGTTTGCTTTCATGATAGCATAGTCGTCATACGGAACACCTAAGCTTCTCATGGCTTTCAATTTATCTACTGTTTTAGACTTGTCTAGTTTTTGTTCTAGTAACCAAGCATAGTTTGGCATAATAGAGCCTGGCGACATAGAAGAAGGTTCTCTCATGTGGTGATAGTGCCATGAATCTGGATATTTAGCTCCTTCACGATGCAAATCTGGCCCTGTACGTTTTGAGCCCCACAAGAACGGGTGATCATAAACAAATTCACCTGCTTTTGAATTTTCACCATAACGTTCGGTTTCACTTCTGAACGGACGCACCATTTGCGAGTGACAGCCTACACAACCTTCACGAATGTATAAATCACGTCCTTCTAATTCTAATGGTGTATAAGGTTGAACCGATGCAATTGTTGGAACATTTGATTTCACCATGAATGTTGGTACTAACTCAATTAACGAACCTACCAAAATCATCACCAACGAACCGATTAACAATGGAATAGGTTTTCTTTCAAACCATCTGTGCCAGTAAGTATCGCTACCACTTGGTACGTAATCTGCTGTTAATGCTGGTGCTTCTGCCGACTCATTTGCTTGTAAGCTACCTTGTGCCATTGTTTTGAACAAGTTATAAGCCATAATGATAGCCCCTGTTAAGTACAATAAACCACCGAAAGCTCTCATGGCGTGCATTGGTAATACCTGCAACGTTGTTTCCAAGAAGTTACCATATTTCAAGGTTCCTTCTGGCGTAAATTCTTTCCACATCATCCCTTGTGTAAAACCAGAGATATACATCGGTACGGCATAGAATAAGATACCCAACGTACCAATCCAGAAGTGAACGTTAATCAAACGAGAAGAGAAAATTGTCGTTTTGTAGATACGTGGAATTAACCAATACAATACCGCAAAAGACATAAAACCATTCCAAGCTAAAGCTCCTACGTGTACGTGAGCTACAATCCAGTCGGTAAAGTGAGCAATCGCATTGACGTTTTTCAAGGAAAGCATTGGTCCTTCAAACGTTGCCATACCATAACCCGTCACCGCAACTACCATGAATTTCAAGATGGTATCTTCACGAACTTTATCCCAAGCACCACGAAGTGTCAATAACCCGTTAATCATACCACCCCATGATGGAGCAATTAGCATAATTGAGAAAACAACCCCTAACGACTGAGCCCAGTCTGGTAAACTTGTGTATAATAAATGGTGAGGCCCTGCCCAGATATAGATAAAAATCAATGCCCAGAAGTGAAGAATTGATAATTTGTATGAATAAACAGGACGGTTAGCCATTTTTGGTAAGAAGTAGTACATCAAACCTAAGAAGGGCGTTGTTAAGAAGAATGCCACCGCATTATGTCCGTACCACCATTGTACAAGCGCATCTTGAACTCCAGCGTACCAAGAGTAACTTTTCAAGAAAGATACTGGTAATTCAAACGAGTTAAAGATGTGTAAGATAGCAACTGTTACAAATGTAGCGATGTAGAACCAAATGGCTACATACAAGTGACGTTCACGACGTTTGATAATTGTACCAAACATGTTAATCCCAAAGACAACCCAGATAAGTGTAATGGCAATATCAATTGGCCATTCTAATTCTGCGTACTCTTTTGATGTGGTTAAACCAAGAGGTAAGGTAACTGCCGCTGCTACAATGATTAGTTGCCAGCCCCAAAAATGAATTTTGGAAAGCAAATCGCTAAACATACGAGCCTTACAAAGGCGTTGAAGTGAGTAATAGACTCCCATAAAAATGGCATTGCCGACAAATGCAAAAATAACTGCATTGGTATGCAAAGGTCTAAGACGACCAAATGTACCGTACTGGGTAACGTTTAATTCGGGTTTGAAAAGTTGTGAGGCAACAATCACCCCGACTAACATTCCTACAATTCCCCAGATAATCGTTGCCACTGCAAAGTTCCGTACAATTCGGTTGTCGTACTCAAAGTGTTCGATGTGTGTACTGGTAGTTGACATATATTGAATTTAATTGGTTACAGATAATGATTATGAATTTTGAGTGATGAATTTTGAATTTAAAATTCTGATTACAAAACACTTATACAGTCGCCACCCTTGTTATTAGGGTTCTTTTTCTTCGAATAAAATCCTCATGGCGGGAGTATGTAAATCATCGTTTTGTCCATTTTGCATCGACCACAAAAACGCTCCTAAAAAGCCTAAAGCCATCACCAAGCTAACCCCGATCATTACAAATATTATT
>JALRIJ010000304.1 GCA_023255485.1 Flectobacillus sp. | reverse complement strand
ATTATTGGAGCTTATCAAAGAACATGGCTCTATTTCTAAAGCTGCCAAAGCCATGGAAATGTCTTACAAACGAGCGTGGGATCTTATCAATTCGATGAATCAACAGGCAAATCAGCCTTTCGTGATTACGCAGGTGGGTGGCAAAAGTGGCGGTGGGGCAATGCTCACCCCCGAAGGAGAAGAAGCTATTCTTTTTTACAAAAAGGTCCAAGAACGCTTTATGCAATTTCTAACAGCGTTAGATAATGAGTAATGGATAATGTGTAATGATTAATGTTTAATGCGTAATGACTAATTAAACATACCACTGATATTCAACACCTTAACAAACAAAATTAGCATTAATATTTATTTACTGTTAGGCAAGCACAAAGTACAACATTACGCATTCATCATTAAACATTACTCATTAAGCAACGCATTAATCATTATCTAAAATTGTTTTCATTTGCTTACATCGCTATATTTGCAAAAACATAGCGATTTCATGGACTCATCTCTGCTTATTCTCTTAGTACTACTTTCTTCGGTTGCTTTCTTATATTCCTCTGTCGGGCATGGGGGGGCTAGTGGTTATTTGGCTGTCATGGCACTCATGGGCATCGCTCCTGCTCTCATGAAGTCCTCGGCACTGGTGATGAACTTGGCAGTTTCCCTCTTCTCTTTTATTGGCTTCTACCGAGCTGGATATTTTAAATTAAAACTCTTCTGGCCTTTTGCTCTTGCCAGTATTCCCATGTCTTTTTTGGGGGCGATGTATGTATTGCCAGATAGTATTTATAAGAAAATCTTAGCCGTATGTATTCTCATTTCCATTGCGAGAATGCTCTTTCAATTTGAAAAAAGTGATGAACCCAACAAGCCCATTCCTTTAGCAGGGGCATTGGGTACAGGAGGTGTCATCGGACTCATTTCGGGCATGATTGGTATTGGTGGGGGTATTTTATTAAGCCCTGTCATGTTGCTCATGCGTTGGTCAAAAATCAAGGAAACAGCGGCTATCTCTGCCCTTTTTATCTTTGTCAACTCGGTGGCTGGGCTTATCGGTGCCTTATCGAAAGGAACATTACAAGTAAGCCAACATCTTCTTTGGGCTGTATTGGCAACTGTTTTAGGAGGTATTTTGGGTTCATACTTTGGTAGTCATCGCTTTAATGTTCCTACCTTACGGTATTTGCTTGCACTGGGTTTAGGCATTGCTTGCCTAAAATTACTGTTTACGTAGTATAAAGCATCAACCACACAGAATGCCATAGCTTACTCTTATCTTTGTGCAGTTCTTCTTTTCAGAAAAGAAAACATTGTCAATGTCCATTATATTCAATAGGCCACCATCATGCAATTGCGTTCACTTTTTCTTATTGCCAGCATTCTCTGTTTTTTTTCTACGCTCCTAAAAGCTCAGGAAAATATTGCACATCAAAATCTTTATTGGGTTCGGTACTACAATCAGTACACTTTTAGTTCCAAAATTTCGTGGCATAACGAGGCGGACATGCGTCGTTTTTTAGAAAATAATAATTTACAGCAGTTTATTTTTCACTCACACGTACATTACAAAGTGTTACCGAGTTTAGATGTTGCCTTAGGACTAACTTATTCACGCCAAAGTCCACAATTTCCCGATGCAACAGTCAATTTAGTAATTCCAGAGATACGTCCTTTTCAAGAATTCACCCATTCTCAGTCTTTATCACAACGCTTTACGCTATCTCATCGATTTCGTTTAGACGAACGTTTTATCAGTAAAAATGACGGAAAAGTATTACTTGATGGTTATGATTTCAATTTACGTTATCGTTACCGTATTCAGGGAACATACAACTTCAGTGCTAAGGAAAGTAAGACACCCACCATTGCCAAGATTTCGGACGAATTGATGCTCAATTCAGGAGGAAATATCATCTACAATCACTTTGACCAAAACCGTATTTATCTGGGGGTAGAACAAGGTCTTTCTTCTAACTTCGCCGTAGAGCTAGGTTACTTACATTGGTTTCAACAACGCAGTTCGGGAAAAGACTTTTTCGACAGAAATATTTATCGAATAACAGTATATCATCGCCTAAAGGCTATCCATAAATAAGGAAACAAAAATAGGTATCTAAAAGTCTCCCTGTCTTTTGATACCTATTTTTAGTACACTACCCTTACTTACTTTTTTTGTCTATAATAGCCCCCGTTGCTGCACCTGCTCCTGCTCCAATAACTCCTCCTATCACGGCTCCCGCCCCACGGTTATTATGATTGATAATAGCTCCTGCTACCGCTCCGACTCCTGCTCCAATAACTGCACCTTTCACCACACTTTTCTTTTTCTTTTTAGTGACTACTGTTTTTTTCGTATCTGTTTCTGTTGTTTTCTCGTCGGCTGTTTTAGCCGAAGCAACGGCTCCTTGATGATGGCTTAACGAGTTTTTTTGGGTAGCACTCGGAAAAGCCACTGCTTTCTTCTCTGGCTTTACTTCCTGCTTTTGCATCGAGTCGATAACCGATTGTTTTACTGCCTGTAATTGCTCTTGCATTTTCATCGAATCAATGACGGCCTTTTTGACTAATTCTATCGAAGCTTGATTATTCTCCGTTGCTGGTTTTTGTTGGCATGCAACAAAACCAATAGACGCTAATAAAGCGATTGCTATATTTTTCATATGTTGACGTGTTTAATAATTTAATCCCTTCTACCTAATGAAGCCAATTAAGGGCTTTTAGCATTTCGGGAACCAAAGATAAGCGGATATAGGGGCAGTACCACTATCTTATTTTTATAACTATGCCCTATATACGAAAAGATTTTTTTTTTGGATTTTATTTTAACCTTAAAACGTAAAAAACCTTGCAACCATATAGATTACAAGGTTTTTTTATTTTAGTACTCATACGTCAGGAGATACAAGTAGTCGTTAATTCTATCTCGGACGACCACCACCTGCTGCTGGTGCGGCCTGTTGTGGTTGAGCACCACCGCCACTGTTATCACCACCGCCGTCTTTCATATCATCATTACTGATTGATTTTTTCTTTTTCTTCGTATCTGTAAAGGTCATTTTACCAATACGATAGCTGAAGTTAATCTTGAAGTTTAAGTTTTTCAAGGTAACAGTACTTTGCTGAGAAATCGTAGGTGATTCAACATTGTTATTAATTTTGAAACCATTTACCGTAAAGAAGTTTTCCGCTCCTAAACCAATACTTCCTTTTTTATTCAAGAAGTCTTTTTTCACACTTAAACTATAAATTCCAAAACCTCCTTGATTACCCTGTAGTTGTACTTGATTTCCACGGAAGAAAGCAAAAGCTTGTAAACCCCAGCCTTTCGTTAAGTTATAACTACTAAACATCCGATAACTAACAACCCATCCTTCATTTTGAGCAGGAGTTGAAGTACTATTACTTTTCAAGAAAGTATAGTACAAGTCAGTACCTCCACCCAATTGGAATTTGTTTGAAACGTTGATAT
>JALRIJ010000303.1 GCA_023255485.1 Flectobacillus sp. | reverse complement strand
ATTTTTAGTGCATTTTTAAGAGAAAACCATTGTTCAGTAAGAGTGAACCTTGTAAATTAATATTTTTCAGATTGGCATCCGCTCCATTCAATGCAATCGAATGGTTGGCTAAAATCGTGACATCATCCGTAGCGGATGGAATATGACCACACGACCAAGTGGAAGCGTCGTTCCAATTGCCAGAATTGACCGACTGGCAAACCATAGGAATCGTTATTTCCCAAATTTGCCCTGTAAATTGGACAACATACAACTTGTTTCCAATTAATTCAGCGTCAACGGGTTGGTCAAATCCTTGAGCAATACGATAGCAATTCATTCGATAGTTTAGTCCCGATGCCTCTTTTTGTAAATCAAGGAGCATTAAATCTTCTCCAATATCGTTGAAATCTTGCATATATCCTCCTCTACCTGCCATACCACTCGAATAACTCAGCATAAACCCCTTGCCTTTGTAGGCATTTTGCAAGAGATAATTTCGGTCAAATACCAATCCTAGTGGCGAACGGTGGGGAGTAAAAGAATGGATATAGGTATTTTGGTCACTTGCATCCATAATTGCTCCAGTGGTAGCACTACGATATTTATCCGCATCGGGCCCATAATTTTTTACAGGTTGCCGAAAGGTCACTCCAGATGGTAATGCAGGGAAATTGGGGTCATTATAGAAATATCCTCCTTGCCATGCCGCACAGATATGATTAATCAACAAATCGTTGTTGGGATTGTAATTACTAAATTGTTGGTCATTGAGGTTGCCGCCTGCTTCCCAAGGGAATCCATAGTGCGAGCCTTCCACTAACCAGTTAATTTCTTCTGGGTCATCTCTATCGCCACAGTTTTCTACGCCAAAAAAATCGCCATTGGGAGCAAATGCCATGTCAAACGTATTGCGGACTCCTCTCGCAAAAATATAGCCATTAGTAAGTAGTGAATTGTAGTCGTTGGGTAGGTACACGTTTTGGGCATTGGCAGGAACTTTGAAGATGGCACTCGTTAAAGCTACTTCACGAGTATTGGGATACAAGCCCTCAGTGCTCTGAACTTCTCCATGGTCAGTTCGAGAGCCACTTGTAATGTACATGGTAGAACCGTCTAATGAAAAAATAAGGTTACTAAAAGCATGATCGTATAAGGCATTACTAGAAGGGTAGGGAGCTGTTGTAACCACCGAAACCCAATTCCAACCTCCATTGCCATTGGGAACAGCTTTTTTAACTAGTCCGTAGCCCATTTGTCCTGTCTCTTTATGATTGCCTACGACGAATAATTCTCCGTTATGAATGGCAAAACCTTGGGCATAATTGATGTTGTGTTGCGTAGCACCTCCAATGAATGAAAGACGGTTTTGAGTCCCATCGAAAAAGAATTTGAATACATCGCCATTGGGACTTAGTACAAAATTATTGCCTGATACGTCATCATGAGCCATTCTTACCAGTTGTGTGCTATTCGCTTGGTCTAAAAAAGAACGGATACTTAAATCATTACGGAGTAATTGAGGAGTTGTTTGGGCATACGAAAAGAGACTCAACAGGATAAGTCCAATCGTTGATAATTTAACCATAGTTTCGAGTGTAAAAGTGTTTAATTATAAAGGTTTATTAACGTTGATTTCGAGATTGTCCATCCACCAGAAAAAGGTATAGCTGGTATAAAGTCATCTCAAGTACTAAAGATAAGCAATAGTTAATTAGTAAGGTAGTCTTATCTATTAACTGGTTACCTAATGATAAATAGAAAAATAGGATTTATACACTATTGAATCCCCCCTTAACTCCCCTGCGAAATAGATAGGAACGAAATTAATTTGACCGTTTTGTCCTCTTGGAGCTTGTGAAAAAACGATGGTTTTTTTTGATATTGTATTAATTAATTGATTACCAGTTAGTTATTTTTTAAAATTTAAAATAAATACCATAAAATTAAAAGATTGATTTAAAATAAATACCATAAAACCATACTAACACTTTAAAATAAATACCATAATTCATAAAAAAGCCATTAATCTATAACAGACTAATGGCTTTTTTAATACTTGGTACGTATGAAATTACTTCGCTTTCAATTCGGAGATTGCTACTTTGGGAGCAAGGACTTTATTGCATTTTTCCGTAACGATATTCGTTTTTACGGTAAATGATTGCTGTTGTTTTACGTCTGTTGAAGAAGCAGAAATCATCACATTGTACTGACCAGCTTCTGCAATCCAAGCCGATTTTTCGGTGTCGAAAGAAGCTAAATCGCTTGCCTTGATTTCAAAAGAAATAGTTTGTTTTTCTCCTGGAGCTAAGGTTTTTGTTTTCGCAAAAGCCTTCAATTCTGCCGAAGGTTTGTCTAACTGACCTTTCGGAGCGTGGATATACAATTGAACGACTTCTTTTCCTGCTACCGAACCTGCGTTCATAATATCAACCGTTACAACAATTTTGTCTTTTAAGCTTGTGCTACTCAATTTCAAGTTGCTATATGCGAAGTTGGTATAGCTCAAGCCATATCCAAATGGGAACGATACTGGTACGTTGAAGGTATTGTAATAACGATAGCCCACATAAACACCTTCTTCATATACTACTTCTGCCGAGTAGGTTTTCATTCCTAAAAACTCCGATTCAATTTTGTCTTTAAACTCAACTCCTGGGAAGTTTTTCGCTGTTACATCGTCTTCGTATTTTGCTGGGAAAGTAGCCGCCAATTTACCACTTGGGTTTACTTTACCGCTCAATACATCAGCTACGGCATTACCTGCTTCTAAACCTGGTTGCCACGATAATAAAATGGCATCCACTTTGTCTTTCCAGCTTGCTGTTTCGATTACTCCACCAGCATTGATTACCACGATTACTTTTTTGTTTTGAGCATGGAACGCCTCACTCACTTTGTTGATTAATTCAACTTCTTTCGCTGTTAAATTGAAATCATCTGTTACTGCTCTGTCTGCTCCTTCGCCTGCATTTCTACCAATGGTTACCAAGGCAACCTCTGCTTTTTGAGCTTCTTCGCTTAATAATTCGGTGCTTAGTTCCATTTCTGAAATTCTTGGCGTAGGGTTCATAAATTCTTCAAAGAAGCTTTTCTTAGGCTGTTTTGCTTTTTCAGAACCTACGTAGTTTACATACAAACCTGTTAGTTTTTCTTCTAAGGCATAACCCGCATTTTTTAATCCATCTACCAACGAAATCGTGTATTCCTCGTTCACGTCGCCACTACCACGACCTCCGCTTACGAAGTCATAAGAAGTGATACCAAATGCTGCGATGTTTTTTACGTTATTAATCGGAAGAGCCTTGTTTTTATTCGTTAACAAAACCATTCCTTCCGAAGCTGCTTGTCTTGCCAACGCTGCATGAGCCTTCAAATCTGGGGTATTGCTGAATTTATATTTGTGTTGCGAAGGGCTGATTAAGATATAATTTACAATGCGTTCTGCATTCGCATCTACGATTTTTACATCCAATTTCCC
>JALRIJ010000302.1 GCA_023255485.1 Flectobacillus sp. | reverse complement strand
TTCCTGAATCTGGTCGCATCTGAGCCGGATATTTCCCGTGTACCAATCATGATTGACTCCTCAAAATGGGAAGTAATTGAGGCTGGCTTGAAATGTGTGCAGGGAAAATCAATCGTAAACTCGATTTCATTGAAAGAAGGTGAAGCAAAATTTAAGGAATCGGCCGAAAAAGTAAAACGTTACGGAGCAGCTACCGTTGTAATGGCATTCGATGAAGTTGGACAGGCCGACTCTTTCGAGCGTAGAATTGAAATCTGTAAAAGAGCCTACGACATTTTGGTTAATGAAGTAAATTTCCCTCCGCAAGACATCATTTTTGACCCAAATATCTTGACCGTAGCTACAGGTTTGGAAGAGCATAATAACTATGCAGTTGATTTTATCAATGCTACTCGTTGGATAAAAGAGAATCTCCCTTACGCCAAAGTTTCTGGTGGGGTTTCCAATATCTCATTTAGTTTCAGAGGTAACGAGCCTGTGCGTGAGGCCATGCACACGATTTTCTTGTATCACGCCATCAAAGCAGGTATGGATATGGGTATCGTACATGCAGGCCAATTGGGTGTTTATGATGATATACCGAAAGATATGTTGGAGCTTTGCGAAGATGTATTGCTCAATCGTCGCCCAGATGCCACAGAGCGATTGGTAACATTTGCCGAAACCGTAAAATCGAAAGGAAAAGAGCAAGTAGTTGATAATTCGTGGAGAGAATTGCCCGTTGGAAAACGTTTGGAACACGCTCTCATTAAAGGTTTGACCGAGTTTATTGATGAAGATGTAGAAGAAGCTCGCCAAGGATTTGAAAAACCATTGCAGGTAATCGAAGGCCCTCTCATGGACGGTATGAACGTGGTCGGAGATTTGTTTGGCGAAGGAAAAATGTTTTTGCCGCAAGTAGTAAAATCAGCAAGGGTAATGAAAAAAGCCGTAGCGTATTTACTGCCGTTTATTGAGGAGGAGAAAGAGCTTAACCGCCTTGCGGGCGAAGTTGCGACTTCGTCAAATGCGGGTAAGATTTTGCTTGCTACCGTAAAAGGCGATGTACACGATATTGGTAAAAACATCGTTGGGGTAGTTCTAGCATGTAACAACTACGAAATCATCGACTTAGGAGTGATGGTTCCTACGAATGTGATTTTGGAAGAAGCTAAAAAACACAACGTCGATATTATTGGCTTATCGGGTTTAATTACGCCTTCTTTGGATGAAATGGTGGGGGTTGCGAAAGAAATGGAGCGTCAAGGCTTCAAAATTCCATTGTTAATTGGTGGAGCAACAACGTCTCGTATTCATACAGCCGTGAAAATTGACCCACATTATTCTGGCCCTGTTATTCACGTATTGGATGCTTCAAAAAGTGTACCTGTAGCGGGTCGCTTAATGCAGAATGACCAAACGCATCAGGAAATTTATGATGAAATTAAGGCAGAATACGCTCGTTTGAGAACAGAACATGCTAGTCGTCAGAAAGATAAGAATTACGTAGCCATTGAAAAAGCTCGTGAGAACAAAGTGAAAATTGACTGGTCGGACTTCAAAGCTAAAAAACCTACATTCTTAGGTAATAAGTATTTTGATAATTATGATTTAGCAGAAATTGCTCGTTACATCGACTGGACTCCATTCTTTGCGACATGGCAACTTTCGGGTAAATATCCGAAGATTTTTGAAAATGAAGTGGTAGGTGCAGAAGCTCGCAAATTGTTTGATGATGCTCAGGTATTGTTAAAAGAGATAGTTGATAATAAATTACTGACAGCTCGTGCAGTAGTTGGCTTCTATCCAGTAAATAGCAGCCCCCTAACCCCCGAAGGGGGAACTTGTGATGACGACATTTTAGTTCATCCAGTTAGTTCAACCAATGGTTTGGTAGAGGTTGCTTGTGATAAACATGGCTCACACAAATACTTCAATGGAATTCCTGTAGCTTCGGTTTCTCCTTTGTTAGAAAAAGGAACAACCTTGCATCATTTACGCCAACAGGGACAAAAAGCGTCGAGCTTGCCAAATATCTGTTTAAGTGATTTTGTCGCTCCTGCCGATGGACAATCAGAACTCGACTATGTCGGAGCGTTTGCGGTAACAACAGGTATTGGTATTGAAGCCTTGATTGAGAAGTATGACAAAGAAAATGACGATTACAACTCAATTATGGTAAAGGCTCTTGCCGACCGTTTAGCCGAAGCCTTTGCAGAGTTGATGCACGAGCGTACTCGTAAGGAGTTCTGGGGTTATTCAAACGAAGGGGATTTAAGTGTAGAAGATTTGATTTCTGAGAAATATGACGGTATCCGTCCTGCACCAGGCTATCCAGCTTGTCCAGACCATACCGAAAAACGTGCGTTATTTGATTTGTTAGAAGCAGAGAAAACAGGAATTATCTTAACGGAAAGCTTTGCCATGTATCCTGCAAGTGCTGTTTCGGGTTGGTATTTCTCTCATCCAGATAGCAAATATTTTGGTTTGGGTAAAATTGCCAAAGACCAAGTAGAGGATTATGCAAAACGTATTAATTACTCGTTAGAGGACACGGAACGTTGGTTAGCTCCTGTTTTGAATTACGATTAATATACCAAGAAGAAAACAAAATAAACCCTGACAGCGGTCAACGACCCTGTCAGGGTTTATTTTGTTTAATAATCAATCCATACCACTCTTTCAAAATTCACTAAAATTGAATCGTAACTTGTTATGTTTTACGTACTTTCTAAAGTTATTTTCTATTTATTAATGCCTATAACCCTGGCATTACTGTGTTTACTATACGCATTTTTTAAAGCCAATAAAGGGCTTTCTAAAATCTTTATTGGTTTAGGAATATTGCTTATTATGCTCTTTGGTAATGGCTTTTGGGTCAATCAAGTTTTGAGAGCTTATGAGTATCCCCCTACGGACGCAAGTACCCTTGTAGAACCCTATGATGTAGGTATTATTCTGACGGGAGGTATGATTAAAAATCGTAGGGTAGTTGGTCAAGAAATTTTTGTAGGAGAAAATGCCGACCGTTTCTTGCAGCCCCTTCGGTTATACAAAATGGGCAAGATAAAGAAAATTTTAATTACAGGAGGAAGTACCGATTTGGCCGTAATGAGGGAAGACATTGCTCATGAAACCCGTGAGGTTGCCAAGTTATTGGTCGAATTAGGTGTAAAATCCAGCGATTTAGTCTTAGAAACTAAAGCAAGAAATACGCATGAGAATGCCACTTTTACGGCAGCTGTTCTTAAAAAGAATCCAAGTTTGGGCAAACGATTTCTTGTTTTCTCCACTGCTTGGCATTTACCTCGGGTAAAGGCTTGTTTTGAGAAAGCAGGAGTGAAGGCTGATTATTTCGGAACCTGTTATATCGGAGAAGCTGTTTCATATACGCTAGATTCACTTTTAATGCCTCGTGAACAACGAATTCACCAGTCGTATTTTATTGTGCACGAATGGATTGGTTTTTTGATGTATAAGTTGATGGGATATTGTTAAAAGGGGCAGCGGATTTTAATCCGTTCAATGTCAAG
>JALRIJ010000301.1 GCA_023255485.1 Flectobacillus sp. | reverse complement strand
GAAAATCTTCAACAATTCGCCGTTTACTGCTTTAATGTAGTTAGCTTCTAATTTCTCATAAGCGTAATCTACTTGCAATAAACCTTTTTCTTTCATACCACGAATGGATTCAAACGCCATGTACGGGTTCACCGCAGAAGCACCAAAACCAATCAAGGTAGCAAAATGGTGTGATTCCCATACGTCACCCGCTTCTACTACGATACCCACTTGAGCTCTTTTACCAACACGGTTTAAGTGATGATGCACTGCTGAAGTTGCTAATAAAGAAGGGATTGGAGCATGACAAGAGTCAACACCACGGTCTGTTAATAACAAGATTGTGTAACCATCATCAACAGCATCTTCTGCATATTGACAAATACGATCTAACGAACGCTTCAACTGACCAGTGCCTTCACTTACTCTAAAAGTAATGTGAATCGACTTCGTTTGGAAGTTTTTATTATCAATCCAACGAATCTTTTCTACTTCAGAATTCGTTAACACCGGTTGACGAATTTCGATTTGACGACAGTGTTCTGGAGATTCTGTCAACAAGTTTTTCATGCCACCAATATCCGACAATAACGACATTACCGTACGTTCACGGATAGGGTCAATTGGCGGGTTAGTCACCTGAGCAAACAATTGTTTGAAGTAGTATGACAAGTGTTGAGCTTGATCCGAAAGAATAGCCAATGGCGTATCAATACCCATTGAACCTAAAGCTTCCTTACCTGTCTCAACCATTTGAGCCAAGATAATACGTAAATCTTCTGTCGTGAATCCGAATACTTGTTGACGCAATAATAATTCACGTTCAAACGGTACACGGAATTCTGAACCTGGAGCAGGAAGATCTTCTACCTTGATTTTATTTTCTTTAAGCCACTGACCATAAGGTTGTTGCTTACAAATTGTTTCTTTTAATTCTTCGTCAGGAATGATACGACCTTGTTCCATGTCCACTACGAACATTTTACCTGGTTGTAAGCGACCTTTTTTCACTACTTTAGCAGGATCTACATCAATTACCCCTGCTTCAGAAGCCATGATTACGAAGTCATCATCAGTTACCCAATAACGAGAAGGACGAAGTCCGTTACGGTCAAGCGTAGCACCAATGATTTTACCATCTGTGAACGAGATTGATGCAGGACCATCCCAAGGTTCCATAATGGCAGCATGATATTCATAGAAATCACGCTTATATTCTTCCATTTGTTCGTTACCATCCCATGCTTCAGGAATCAACATCATCATTACGTGTGGTAATGAACGGCCTCCCATGTAAAGCATTTCAACAGCATTGTCCAAAATCGCTGAATCTGATTGACCTAACTGACAGATAGGTAGAATCATATCCATTTCTTCTTTTGTGAAGAATTCAGATTCAAACAACGAAGACTGAGCTTGCATCCACGAAGCATTTCCTTTCACGGTGTTAATTTCCCCGTTGTGTCCCATGAAACGGAAAGGCTGAGCCAATTTCCACTCAGGGAAGGTATTCGTAGAGAAACGAGAGTGAACAATTGCAATAGCAGAAGTAAACTCATCTTTTTGCAAATCCAAGAAATAGTTTGGCACTTGCATTGTCGTTAACATCCCTTTATAAATAATGGTATGAGCCGACAAAGAAGCTAAGTAGAATTTATTATCTACTCCCTTAACTGTTTCATTGATAATTCTTGAAGCATATTGTTTAAATACGAACAATTTGCGTTCAAAAGCTAACTCATCCGTAATGCTTGCAGGACGTTTGATAAACATCTGCTCCATTTGCGGCTCCGTATTACCAGATTCAGCTCCTTGGATTTCAGAATTATCACACGGTACAACACGGTAACCTATAATTTCCAAACCCACAAGTTTAGCCTTACGGGTAAGAATAGCTTTGCATTCTTCACGGATGGCGGCATCCTTTGGAAAAAATGTCATACCTACTCCATACTCTTGAGCAGGAGGTAACTCGATACCTAGTTTAGTACACTCGTCCAACAAAAATTCGTGAGGGATTTGTACTAAAATACCAGCACCGTCACCAGAATTAGGGTCGCATCCACAAGCACCACGGTGGTCCATGCGGATAAGCATTTGAATTGCGTCAGCCACTACTTTGTGTGACTTTCTACCTTTCATGTTCGCTACGAAGCCGATACCACAAGCATCATGCTCAAATTCATTGCGATACAACCCTGTATTATCAACGTTAGTCATGGTAATGGGGTTTGTTTTTAAAATTTACCGTAAAGGTTAATGTATATGCTATTGATTTTGTTTGTTCTGAGAAATGACGCTCACAACCATACAGAAAACTAAAATAATGAAAAAAAATAGAATATTCTTCCTATATCCAATGTTCTTATGAAACATATTTTGATAATTACTCTATTCCGCTTTTACAAAGATATACAAAAAAATCTTTGGAGAAAATAGCATTTTACCAAATAATCATTGGCCACAAAAAAAATCAAGATTTTATAAAAAATATTCTTAGTTAGATACAATTTTATACCATAAAACATCAAAAAAGCATTTTTTTCCTATCTTTAGAGCGAACAAATTTCCTTTTTGACAACAAACACGTTCATTGCTATACAAAGATATTCAACAAAGAGGCCTATACTTTAAAATAACCCCAGTATTTTGCTGTTTTTGTATTAGTATGAAAATACCCTTATTGATTATACTATTTGCCTCCTCGAAAGTTTTATATTTGTTAAATAAAAGTTATTACAAGTGAATGTACAACCCCTTAATGGCTTATCAGTTAGTGATTCATACGGCTTTGATTACAACTAATTGATTTCCAAGACTTACATTTTATTCACACACACTATGAAATCATGCCTACTTATTTTAGGGCTGCTATGCACACTTAATACCTTTGCCACTCACATCGTAGGTGGAGAAATAGATATGCAGGCAATTACCAATGAAGGAAATGCTACGCACCGAATTACGTTGAATTTATACTTTGACGACCTAAATGGGAGTAGACAAGCGGAAGATGATTTCGTAACCATTGGGATTTTCCGTAAAAGAGACAACTACATGATGGGTATTTTGACCATGCCAAAAGTTTCTACCCAACAGATTACCTATGCTAACCCCATTTGTTCCAGTACTACTCAAAGCCAAACAAGGCAAATAAAATACAGTGGTACAGCGATATTATCTCCTCAAAATTTTGACGATAGTATGGGTTACTACATTGCTTGGGAGCGATGTTGCCGAAATACCACCATCACAAATATCCAAAACCCTGGGGCAGCAGGCTCTACTTTTTATCTTGAATTTCCAGCATTTAAACAAGAGAACAACAATATTTTAGTCAATTCAACCCCTCAGTTTATCACTCCTTCTGGGGATTATAGTTGTATCAATCGCCCCTTTTCTATGAGTTTTGCGGCTAAAGATGCCGATGGTGACAGCCTTGCCTACTCGCTCGTAACACCTCTTAATGGCTACAGCTCGATGGCCACTCCTAATCCAACCTATCCTACAGCGAGTAGTGACTCCCCGCTGGTGAAATGGAGTAGTGGAATC
>JALRIJ010000300.1 GCA_023255485.1 Flectobacillus sp. | reverse complement strand
GCCTTCTTTTATCGCTTTACTAATGCTCAACTTTTTCTTTAGTATTATGTTCCCAACTATCTTTAGTTTAGGCTTAAAGGATTTAGGAAAACATACGGAACAAGGAGCGTCATTTTTGGTAATGGGCGTGGTTGGTGGAGCGGTGTTCCCTCCATTAATGGGAATGATTGCCAATCACGATGTGGCTGCTGCTTATTATTTACCTATCATTTGTTATACCGTAATTTTTCTATTTGGATGGAAATTATACGAGGTGAAAAAATAATACCCTTTCAGATTTAAGCATCCTGATAGTGGTTTTTGAGTTAGGTAGTGTTGGGCTAATAATTCTTACTAATGCCAAGCAAATGGTTGTATAAGAATTGATTACCTTTTCTTTTTGAATAAATTTAACAAGTCAGACCGATAAGAAAATGAAGCTAACTGTTTTATATGTTTTTTGCTTACTCGCTCCTATGATAGGATGGACGCAAAAGCACCAACCACTTTTTTTTACGAAAGAAAAAGTAGTCTTACTGCAACAACGAATCAAGGTCGATAAGGAGGCTGCCGATAATTGGAGCGATATATATAAAGAAGCTACATTGCAGCTTACCAAAAAAAATCATACAAAAATTGACTATGTAGCATTGGCTTACTTGGTGACAGGTGAAAAACAGTTTGCTGATGTTACAAAAAAAATACTGCTTGATTTGACCATGCAACAGACATGGTCGAATCAAGAAATGTTGAAACGTCAACCTGCTTGGGAGTCTGATTTAAAAACAGCAGATAAGTGCTTACACGTTGCCATTGGTTTAGATGCGGTGTACGACGAGCTAACAAAAGAAGAGCGTAAAACGATTGTGGAGGGATTGATGAGAAATGGTATTCGTCCTGCGTTGAACGAGTGGTTTTTACCCGAAACCCGTATTCATTCCCTAAACTCAATGGGTCATAACTGGTGGACTTCTTGCGTATATATGGCAGGGTTAGCATGTTTGGCTGTTAAAGATGACGTTCCTCAAGCAACTCAATGGATTGAGTCTTTGAATCAGGCTTCGCAAGAATGGTTTAATTTTTCAGGAGATTTATTGCAGTCGAAACCTAAAACTTGGGACGCTGCTGGTGGAATGTATGAGAGTGTTAACTACGCTTCTTTTGGCGTTTCAGAATATTTATTCTTCCGCTTGGCCCATCAAAATGTGTTCCCTAAAGTAAAACAGCCTGATATTCCTGTCTTGAAGCATATCCCTGATTTTTTCATGCACGTAGGTTATCCCCGTAAAGGAATGTTGTATTCACTCAATTTTGGAGATGGCCATAAAAATGTTGTAGGCGAGCGACCGTTGAAATTACTTTGGGCCTTGGGTATTCAAAACCCTAATATGCTTTGGTATATGAACCAAGTCGAAAATCAGCAACATCGAGAAGGGTTATTTAAAAACGCTCCTTTAGGAATGTTGTACCATCCCGATTTTACGAAAGCTCCTGTTTTACCGTCGCTTCCGACATCGGCTATTTTTAAAGATATGGGGTGGGCAACCATGCGAAATAGCTGGGAAAAAGATGCCACTTTATTGGCAGTGAAATCAGGACATACATGGAATCACGCTCATGCAGATGCCAACTCGTTTATCCTATTTCATAAAGGAGAACCTGTCATTAAAGATGCAGGAAACTCCTCGTATGCGACGAAAGAATATCCCGAGTATTTTTTCCAAAGTCAGGCTCATAATGTGGTGACTTTCAACGGAAAATACCAGCCTAAAGAACAGCAATACCATGGTTCACCTTTGGACGGAAGTGTAAGTGAATTATTGGATGCAGGCAATATTAAATACGTAATGGCAAATGGGACAGGGCCTACTTCTACGATTTATTCCAGAAATTTCCGTCATTTCCTCTGGATTGGAAAAGTTATTTTAGTCATTGACGATTTGAAAGCCTACGAAAACGGTAAGTTTGAGTGGCTTTTACATCCAGAAGGAGAGTCTAAAAAAGACCGAGGAGATATTAGTATTGTCAATAAAAACGGAGCGGTTTTAGTACGTCCACTTTACCCAGAAACATTGGTGGAAACAGGCTATAACCATGATTTTCCTGAGAAAATGATTTTGTCAGAAGTACTTGCTCCGAAAGAAGACAATATAAAAGAACAAGAAAAGTATTATTGTATTGCTTATCCAGAACAAGTTCGTCAAACGAAATTTATAACTGCTATCATCTTGAAAGATTCCTTAAATGATACTAATATTCCTGAAATTGAGCGTTTTAAGGGCGACGATATGTTGGGAGTACGCATCAAGCAGAATGGAAAAGTGACGGAAGTATTTCTGAATTTGCAGGCAGATGGGCGTTTGATGCACTTAAATTCAATAAAAACATTCAATGGTTACACCACAGATGCGTATTTAACGGCTTTGAGTTATGCTGAAAATAACCCCAATGAATTGACAGACTACTTCGTTGGCTATGGTAGTTTTTTGAGAAAAGACAAACAGGTTTTATATAATTCACTCTCAAAATTATTTTTAATTGCTCAAAAGAAAGACAAAACGTTTGAACTCAACGTCAGCGGTCAGCCCATTATGCACACTTCGTTTGGTTTGGAGAAAAAGCCTTCCAGTGTTTTGTTGAATAAGGTGGCTGTACCTGTTGAGTTTACCAATGGATTCTTACAATTCAACGTAGCAAAATAGTGTTTTCAATTTACTTGTAATAATCAATACGATGAAAAAATATGCTTATTCCTTTGTACTCCTGTTAGTACTTTGGGCTACGCCTTGTGTCATAATAGCTCAGGCTACCACGTGGATTGATGAACTCTCTTTTGGAGATGAACAATCAGAACGTAACCACTTGTTAACAGCAATGTCAAGTGAAAAAATTAAAGGGGCAATGAGGAAACCTGCTCGTATTTTACTCCCTCAAGAACCGCTTACTTGGGAAGGAGGGAAGGTAAGCTTTGTGACAAAGGTGGACGCTCAAAAGCAGAACTATATTACCGTTAAATTTTGGGGTTCTGACCGAGACAAAACGATGTTAATGCTCTTTATTGAAGGAAAACAAGTTGGGTACAGACACTTAGGAGATATTGATTTGCTTTGGTTAGGTAATGGAGGGGTTCCCTTTAAAGACCGTTTTTTTTATGTAACCTTACCACTCCCAATTACTTACACAAAGGGTAAAGCACAGGTCAATTTGGAGATTCGTTCTTCGGGTGAGATTTGGGGAAACGGCGAAACGTTTGATAAATATCAAAAAAACATGACCTAGAAATCACTCGGAATATATAAAGCATTTATTCATGTAAATCCTGCTTTTGAACCTAGTTCAGAAGAGTTAACAGGCTTGAAATCTCCTAAGAAAAGGCTTAGAGACACACCCAATGAGGAAGTTATTGAGCAGGTAAAACTGCGAGTAAATAAAGAATTAGCTCGCATTTTGGCGACTGATAGGTCATTGCACCAGCAGGAAGCAGTGCTTCTTGCTGATGCGTATCAGGTCGGTTGGACGCTTGCTTATCAAAATCCTTTGGTCAGTAACAAGATTGT
>JALRIJ010000002.1 GCA_023255485.1 Flectobacillus sp. | reverse complement strand
TAATATATTATGAAAAAACCAGTTGGATGAAAGTTCAACTGGTTACTCATTATTCATATTTCAACATTCATAATTAAAAAGAAAATATGTCGCACGTAGTATCACCAATAAGAGAAGTCCTTGTAACAGGAGGCAAATCTTATCACGACGTAACACAAGATATTTGTAAGCAAGTTGAAGGCGAACCAACCAAAGAATGGAAAATCGCTTTTGCTGTCTCTTGTGTTGTTTTCGCCTATGGAGCCTATTGTTTAGGTTACACATGGTGGCAAGGAATTGGAGTTTGGGGATTAAACAAGACTGTAGGTTGGGCTTGGGATATTACCAACTTCGTATGGTGGGTAGGTATCGGTCACGCTGGTACTTTGATTTCTGCCGTATTATTATTATTCCGTCAAAAATGGAGAACATCAATTAACCGTGCTGCGGAAGCGATGACCATTTTTGCCGTACTTTGTGCAGCATCGTTTATCTTAGCTCACATGGGTCGTCCTTGGTTAGCTCACTGGGCTTTACCACTTCCAAATGCGTTTGGTTCTTTATGGGTTAACTTTAACTCACCATTAGTATGGGACGTATTCGCTATCTCAACTTACCTTTCAGTATCATTAGTATTCTGGTATTTAGGTTTAGTTCCAGACTTAGCAACTATCCGTGACCGTGCCACCACAAAGGCTTCTAAATTTTGGTACGGCTTATTCTCAATGGGTTGGAACGGTTCTGCAAAGACTTGGGCTCGTTATGAATATGTTTCGTTAATCCTAGCTGGTATTTCTACGCCATTAGTACTTTCAGTACACACAATTGTATCAATGGACTTTGCAACGTCTGTTATCCCAGGATGGCACACGACAATCTTCCCTCCATATTTCGTGGCAGGTGCGATTTTCTCAGGATTTGCAATGGTACAAACCTTGTTATTAGTAACACGTGTGGTGTTTAATTTGGAAGACTATATTACAATTGAACACATCGAAATGATGAACATCGTTGTAACGGTAACAGGTTCAATCGTAGGTATTGCTTATTTAACAGAGTTCTTTATTGCTTGGTACTCAGGTGTTGAATATGAAAGCTACTGTTTTGTTAACCGTGCTACTGGACCTTACTGGTGGGCTTATTGGATGATGATGTCTTGTAACGTAATCTCTCCACAGGTATTCTGGTCTAAGAAAATGCGTACTAGTATCTTAGCATCATTCATTCTTTCTATTGTTGTAAACGTAGGGATGTGGTTTGAGCGTTTTGTAATCATTGTTTCTTCATTACACCGTGATTATATACCATCTTCATGGGCAATGTTCTCGCCAACAATGTATGATATTGGTGACTATATTTTCTCATTTGGTTTATTCTTTACCTTGTTCTTCTTATTCGCTAAGTTCTTGCCAGTAATTAACATGGCAGAGGTTAAGTCGGTTATGAAAGGAGTTTCTTCAAACTACCCTCACAAAAAGAAAGCAGGCGGAGATAAAGAAGGCGTTTCGGCTCACTAATAAAGAACAGTAAGAATGGATGTGTTTAAGGACACATCCATCATGATACACAAAACATTCAATAGTACACACAATGAATACAACAGCAGAAAAATACTTAGTAGGTGTTTATGACGATGAGGACGAGGTGTTACACGCAGTTTCTGAAGTAAAAGAAAACGGTGTGAAGATTGAAGAAGTTTTTACTCCTTTTCCAATTCACGGTCTTGATAAGGCGTTAGGACACCCACGTACAAGAATTCCAATAGCGGCGTTTTTGTTTGGATTAACAGGCTTAACTTGTGCTCAGTTTTTAATTAACTACACAATGGTTTTTGACTGGCCAATTATTATTGGTGGTAAAGATTTCTTCTCATTACCTGACTGGATTCCAATTTCATTTGAAGGAACAGTATTGTTTACAGCCTTTGGTATGGTGTTTACATTCCTAGCTTCAAATAGCTTATGGCCAGGTAAAGAACCAAAAACATTCGATTTAAGAAGTACAGATGATAAATTTATTATGGCTGTAAATATGGCTAATAATAAAAAGTCAGAAGCTGAAATCGAAGCTATTTTGAAGGCATCTGGTGCAATTGAAGTAAATGTAAAGCAATTTTAGTATGAAATGAATGAAGTTTAGGCTTCAGACAACTTATACACAACGACTAATTACAATAAAAATATGTTAACTAAAAAATACATAGGTTTATTTTTATCAGGAGTAGTTGCTTTGTCAACCACTTCATGTAAAGATAGCCATAATGACACGGGTACTGAGTTCGCTCCCAATATGTATCACTCAGTAGCGTATGAACCAATGACGCAAACCGATGGGGAGTTGAATACAATCAACCCTTATGGAATGAATATGCGTGTTCCTGCAAAAGGAACAGTTGCACGTCGTAGTTTTGCTAAAGTTCAAGGCGATTCTGTGAATGCAAAATTATTGCAGATGGATTTGATTTCACGCAACATCAGTAAGGATGATATGGCAGCTTCTGAAGCTCAATTATCTAACCCTTTTGCTGCAACGGAAGCAAATATCGAAAGCGGAAAAGTAATGTATGAAAGATACTGCCAACACTGTCATGGAGAAGCAGGAAAAGGAGATGGTTTAGTAGGTAAGAAATATGCTGGGGTTCCTGTATATTCATCAGATGCTCTTAAAGATATTAATGATGGACATATCTACCATACAATCACACACGGAAAAGGACGTATGTGGGCTCATGCTTCACAGATTTCACCAGCCGATCGTTGGAAAATTGTATTGTATGTTCATGAATTGCAAAAGCAATAAGGGCAAAATGAAAGTAGGCTAATTTATCGCCGAAATTCAAATATTAAATAAATTCAACTTCTCAAATTTTCACATTTTAGATATATGGCGGGTCATTCACATTTTTCACCAGCTAACGTCGAAGAACATTTTGAATTCACTTCCGATACCCGTAAGAAATTAATGGTAGCAATGGTTGTTGGTGCTGTTCTTTTGGGTATTGGCGTTCTATTTCCTGGAGGTGGTGAGCATGAAGCTGCTCATGCAGTAGCAGGTCATGCAGCAGAACATGGTGCTGAACTTACTGGTGGTGCTGTTTCACACCATGAGACATCTTGGAATCCATTAAATCGTCTTTGGGTTAACCTTTGGTTAAACGGAGTATATTTCTCTGGTATTGCCGTGATTGGTATGTTTTTCGTAGCATTGCAATATTTAACTAAATCAGGTTGGTCTTCTGTGGTAAAAAGAGTTCCTGAGGCATTCCCTCGTTTCTTGTTTTTCACAGCTCCTCTTATGATTTTATTATTCATCTTCAAAGGTGATGTTATATTCCATTGGATGCACCATGGTATCATGGATCCAGCAAACGAACACTATGATAAAATTATCGCAGGCAAAAAAGGGTATTTGAACTTTAACTTCTTCTTGATTCGTATGGTGTTAATTTTCGGAGCGTGGATTACGCTTTGGACAGTAATGCGTAAAAAATCAATTGAAGAGGATTTGATTGGAGGAAATGAAAATTTCTTCAAAATGGTTAGAATTGGTACTGGATTCATCGTTGCGATGGGTATCTCAGCATCATTATCTGCTTGGGACTGGGTTATGTCTATTGACACTCACTGGTTCTCAACGATGTTTGGATGGTATATGTTTGCTAGTTGGCACGTATCAGGTATCGCTACTATCATTTTGACAATCGTTTTATTGAAAGAGCAAGGTTACATGAAGTATGTAAATGAAAACCATTTACATGACTTAGGTAAATTGATGTTTGCGTTCTCTATTTTCTGGACGTATGTTTGGTTCGCTCAGTTCTTGTTAATTTATTATGCTAACATGGCTGAAGAAACAATCTATTTCTTAGAGCGTTGGGAAGGTCATGGAGGAATTTACAAAGCAAGTGAGATTTTAAATATCTTCTTGAACTTCTTCTTCCCTTTCTTAATCATGATGACTCGTGATGCAAAACGTACTACTATTTTCTTGAAAATCTGTTGTGCATTTGTATTAGTAGGACATTATTTTGATTTCTACCAAATGATTATGCCTGGAACTGTTGGTCCTCACGGTGGATTCGGTTTCATTGAATTTGGTACACTTATTCTTTTTGCTTCTGGATTTATCTATGCAGTAGCAACAGAATTAACGAAAGCTTCTTTGGTTGCTAAAAACCACCCATTCTTAGAAGAAGCTCTTCACCACGATATTTAATAGTTGTAAGTGGATGTTGAAAGACATCCACTTATTTTCTAATAAAAAAATAGTTTAGTAAAAACATTTTTGCTGAACAGTATCTTAATTAGTAGAAACTAAAAAATAACTTACAAGCATGACGTATATCATAGGTCTTTTGTCGGTAGTATTCTTGGCTTTGGCAATTATGATTGTCAACAAGAGTATAGCTCTATCAAAAGGCATTCAGGGAAAAGAAGATTCTGATAGCCCAGTTGACGGAGCAAACAACAGTAATGCTGTTGGATTTCTTGTGTTTATGGTAGTTGGTTCTATTGCAGCAGCATGGTCTTTCTTCCATTCAAAACCAGATTTTTTACCTGTTGCAGCCTCAGAGCATGGTCTTAAAACGGATCAAATGTTTTGGATTTCAATGGGTGTTATTACATTCGCTTTTTTTGTAACAAACGTTGTTCTTTTCGTTTTTGCGTTCCGTTACCGTTACAAAAAAGATAATGTTGCAACTTTCTATCCAGTAAACCACAAGTTAGAACTTATTTGGACTGTAATTCCTGCTATTGTAATGGCAGTGTTAGTATTTACAGGTTTAAGAGTTTGGAGAGACATTACTGCCCAAGCTCCAGAAAATTCAGTTGTAATTGAAGTAACTGGTCACCAATTCGGTTGGTATGTACGTTACGCAGGTAACGATGATGCTAAACTAGGTAACAACAACTTTAAGCTAATTGATGACACAAACAGTATTGGTATTGACTTTGCAGATGAAAACTCATTTGATGATTTTACTGCAACAGAAATCCACATTCCTAAAGGAGTACCTGTTTTGTTGAAAATTAAAGCTCAAGATGTTTTACACTCGGTATATTTACCTTACCAACGTGTTAAAATGGATGCTGTTCCTGGTATGCCAACTAAATTCTGGTTTGTTGCTAACAAATCAACAGAAGAAATGCGTGCTGAATTAGGGAAGAACGACTTTAACTACAAATTGAATTGTACAGAAATTTGTGGTCGTGGTCACTTTGGTATGGCTATTACGGTGTTTGTTGATGAACCAGAAGATTACAAAGCTTGGTGTTTACAACAAAAACCATTCTTAGCTCAAAATCCTGACTATTTAGCGAAAGTTCCAGAAAAATTGAAAGCAAAAGCTCAAAAGTATATTCCAGCAGAAGCTCCAGCGGAAGCAGATAGTACTCAAGCAGCTGCTCCAGAGGCTGCTGTTACAATGGCACAATAGGTTAAGTTAAGATAAAGAAAAAAGAAATTATTCAGAAAGAATAAATTTTAATATTATGGCAACTGCGACATTACATGCACACGATGTTCATGAACACGAACATGAACATCACGAATTGGGCTTCGTAAGAAAATACATTTTTTCTGAAGACCACAAAACCATTGCAAAACAATATTTAATTACGGGTATCATCTGGGCATTCTTCGGTGGTGCATTGTCAATTATCTTCCGTTTGCAATTAGGTTTCCCTGATTTGAACTTAGATTGGTTAAAGCCAGTGTTAGGTCAATGGATTGTAGAGGGTAAACTTGAAAAAGAATTTTACTTGGCTCTTGTAACAATGCACGGTACTATCATGGTATTCTTTGTATTGACTGCTGGTTTATCAGGAACATTCTCCAACTTTTTGATTCCATTGCAGATTGGTGCAAGAGATATGGCCTCAGGATTTCTTAACATGTTATCTTATTGGTTCTTTTTCTTGTCATCAGTTATCATGTTCTGTTCATTATTCTTAGAAACAGGTCCTGCTTCTGGTGGTTGGGTTATTTATCCTCCATTAAGTGCATTACCTCAGGCAATGCCAGGTTCTGGACTAGGGATGACGATGTGGTTAACAAGTATGACATTCTTCATCGTTTCATCTTTGATGGGTGGTATCAATTACATCTCTACGGTAATTAACTTACGTACAAGAGGTATGTCATTTACAAAAATGCCTTTGACAATCTGGGCGTTTTTCTTAACAGCTGTATTGGGTTTATTATCATTCCCTGTATTGTTATCTGCTGCGTTGTTGTTGATTTTTGACCGTAGCTTCGGTACATCATTCTACTTATCTGAGATTTATATCGGTGGAGAAGCGTTACCAAACGTAGGCGGTTCTGCAATTTTGTATCAGCACTTATTCTGGTTCTTAGGACACCCAGAGGTATATATCGTGTTGTTACCAGCTTTAGGTATTACATCAGAAGTTATTGCTACGAATGCTCGTAAGCCTATCTTTGGATACCGTGCGATGATTGGTTCAATGATGGGTATTACTGTTCTTGCGTTTATCGTATGGGCTCACCACATGTTCGTAACAGGTATGAATCCATTCTTAGGATCTGTATTTATGTTATTGACATTAATCATTGCAGTTCCTTCAGCAGTTAAGTCATTTAACTACATCACAACATTATGGAAAGGTAATATCATCTTTACTCCAGCAATGTTGTTCTCTATTGGTTTGGTTTCGTTATTCATCTCAGGTGGTGTTACTGGTATTATCCTAGGTAACTCTGCATTGGATATTAACTTACACGATACGTATTTCGTTGTAGCTCACTTCCACTTAGTAATGGGTGCTGCTTCATTCTTTGGTTTGATGGCAGGTGTTTACCACTGGTTCCCTAAGATGTTCGGTAAAATGATGAATCCTACTTTGGGTTATATTCACTTCTGGGCAACATTCGTGGGTGTTTACTGTGTATTCTTCCCAATGCACTATATCGGTATTGCTGGTTTCCCTCGTCGTTATTATTCATTTACAGCGTTAGCTAACAATGCGGCAGAGTCATTCGTTGATATGAACATGTTTATTTCAATCGCTGCTATCTTGACGTTCTCGTCTCAAATAGTTTTTGTTATCAACTTCTTCGGTTCAATGTTCAAAGGTAAAACAGCGCCACAAAACCCTTGGAATTCAACTACACTTGAATGGACAACTCCAGTAGTTCCAGGACATGGTAACTGGGAAGGTGAAATTCCTGCGGTTTACCGTTGGCCTTATGATTATAGCAAACCAGGTTCTGCTGTTGACTTTATCCCTCAAAATGTTCCGTTCTCAGCGACTCCTGAGTCTAACCTACCAGAGGAAAATGAAGAAATTGCAAACGAGAAAGAAATTGAAAGTCTATTGGACTCTCAAAATGCCGTTTACAATATCTAATATTGAATTACTTTAAGCCTTTACCACTAATTGTGGTGGTAGAGGCTTAATTTTAAAATAAGTAAAATTATATTGTTGAATGGTATCACCAATTTGGTTCTTACTATTCATACTTTCTTCTTCGACAGCTTTATCCATCATGCTTTTTAGAAAATTAGGGATCGTAACGATTATCACCGTTTATCTTTTAGTCTTAGCGGGGGGGATCGTCAGAAGTACAGGTTCTGGAATGGGGTGTCCTGACTGGCCCAAATGCTTTGGAAGATATATTCCACCAACAGAAGTTTCTCAACTTCCTACCAATTATCAAGAAATTTATGCGGAAAAGTTACATGGAGAAGTTGTATTTAATCCAGTAAAAACGTGGATTGAATACATCAATCGTTTACTAGGTGCTTTTACTGGAGTCTTAGTACTTGCTGTTTTTTTTGCATCTTTTGCATATTGGAAAAAAGACAGAATGTTAGTTTGGCTTTCGTTATTATCAGTATTATTAATCGGTGCGAATGCCGTTTTAGGAAAGTTTGTAGTAGATTCATTTTTGAAACCAGGAGTTGTTACGGCACACATGATGCTGGCAATTTTAGTAGTTTTTGTTTTATTATATGCCATTGCGAGAGCTTGGTCGGAGGTGGTAGAGGTAGAAGATGTTATTAATCGAGTGAAGGTTACTCGTATTATTATTGTTGTGTTAGCTTGCTCAATCTTACAGGTATTATTAGGAACACAGGTTAGAGAAGCTATTGACAGTATTGTTGCAAATCCAGTTTTTGGATATAATCGATATACTTGGATTGAGCAATTAGGATTGTCTTTTTATATTCACCGTTCATTTTCATTAGTTATATTGGGATTGAATGGATATTTAATTTTGACGTTGAAAAAGAGTATCCAACAGCAAGGCATAGTTTATAAGTTTATGATTGCATTAGTTGGTTTAGTTATAATTGAAATTTTAAGTGGGGCTTTGATGGCTTATTTTGGTGTGCCAGCATTTTTACAGCCTTTACATCTTACACTAGCTATCATTTCGTTAGGAATACAGTTTATAGTCTTGCTACTTCTAAATTCAGATACAGTTTTTAAAAGAGTAAACAATTAAATTGTAAGAGTAAATCATGATTACAACTGATAATAATATTTCGATAAGTGTGGCAGGGAAAATAAAAGCTTATTATGAGCTTCTTAAATTTAGACTTTCAGCACTCGTTGCTTTTTCTGGTGCTTTTGGCTATTCATTAGCCGTAGAAACCATTAATTGGGAGCGATTAACACTCATTAGCTTAGCAGGTTTCTTAATAACTGGTGCAGCTAATATTGTAAACCAAATCATAGAAAAGGATTTGGATAAACTTATGAAAAGAACACAGAACCGTCCTTTACCAACTGGAAGGTTGACTGTGAAAGAGGCACAATTGTTTTGCTTAATTCTTTTTATAATTTCAATCTATATTTTGTTCTTTGAATTCAACTATAAAGCAGGTGTATTGGGTGTAGTCTCATTTCTACTGTATGGCTTTGTTTATACTCCGTTGAAGCGAGTAGGGCCTATATCTGTACTTGTAGGTGCATTTCCTGGTGCATTTCCTCCAATGATTGGCTGGTTAGCGGCTACCAATTCATTTGGATTAGAACCTGGGATATTATTTGCCATTCAGTTTTTCTGGCAGTTTCCTCACTTTTGGGCCATTGCTTGGGTAGCTGATGAAGATTATTGCCGTGCAGGTTTTAAAATGTTACCTAATAATGGACATAAAGATCTTCGTACTGCAATTACAATTATGATTTATACAATCTTCCTTGTTCCATGTGCGTTTGTCCCGCATTTATTGCACATGACAGGTGAGGTTTCGGCAATGGTTGCTGTATTAGTAAGTGTAATGTTCTTATCTCAAACATTTTATCTAATGTTAAAACCTACTGATAAGGCGGCATTAATGATGATGTTCGGTTCGTTTTTATACTTACCAGTATTACAAATCGCCTTTTTGATGGATAAACTTTAATTAAAGAAACAAAACATTATGACACAGGAACATTTGCAAAATATTGATTTGAGTGAAGAACCAGCAAAACAACTTTCTGTAAATCCTCAAAAGTTTATGCTTTGGCTTGCCATCGTCTCGATTGCGATGATGTTTGCAGGGTGGACTTCTGGCTACTTAGTGAGAAAAGCAGAAGGTAACTGGCATGAGTTTGAATTACCAAGTATATTCATGTACTCTACTGCTATATTAATAGTAAGCAGTATTTTTATGCACATTGCCGTTTTAGCAGCAAAAAAAGATAATTTCAATACACTGAGAATAGCAATTTCTATTACTTTTGCATTTGGAATTGCTTTTTTAATAATGCAATGGTGGGGCTTTGCCGACTTAGTTCAAAATCAATTACACTTCTCTGGGTCGGATGTTGCATCCTCTTGGATTTATGTGTTTGTTGGAATTCACGGATTACACATCATTTCTGGTTTAGTCGTTTTGTTGGTTTCATTAGTATCCGCATTCCGTCTTTCGATTAATGCCAAAAGTTTAACTAGAATTCAGCTATGTGCTACTTATTGGCACTTTTTGGATATATTGTGGTTGTATTTATTCTTTTTCTTGTTTATCAATCGATAAGAAAATAGATATATTTTACCTTTAATGATTATTTGTATTTTTTAACCAAAAATTAAAGAAATGTCTTCAATTCACGCAGCACCAGCTGTTCCTGAGAAAATGACGTGGGCGGGTGGTTCAAAACCTTTGAACGCTAGTTATGGAAAACTAATGATGTGGTTTTTCTTACTATCAGATACTTTTTCTTTTTCAGCTTTATTGATTACTTACGGTACGATTCGTTATAGTCAAAAAGCTTGGGAAGGCGCACATGAGGCGTTTTTCTTCTCTACTGGTCACTGGCCAATTCCTGAAGAAGTATTTGCGGCAATGCCATTTTATCATGGTCATGCACCTTTAGTTTTTGTGGGTATCATGACGTTTATTTTGATTTTTAGTTCGGTAACAATGGTACTTGCTGTAGAAGCAGGTCACAGAAATGACCGTGCTGCCGTTGAAAAATGGATGCTTTGGACAATTGTCGGTGGTTTTACTTTCTTAGGCTCTCAAGCTTGGGAATGGTCTCACTTTATCGCTGGCCCTCATGATTTAGCTTTAGCGGCTAAAGATGCACTCGGAAATCCAATTGAAGGAGCAAATCTTACTCGTAACCCTTATGGCCCTCCTGCATTTGCTGACTTGTTTTTCTTTATCACAGGTTTCCACGGAACACACGTGTTCTCTGGTGTGATTTTAAATATCTTGATTTTCTTTAACACAGCCACTGGATTGTACCAACGTCGTGGACATTACGAAATGGTTGAAAAAGTAGGTCTTTACTGGCACTTTGTAGATTTAGTGTGGGTATTCGTATTTACATTCTTCTACTTAGTTTAAGAGGACACAAAAATATTAAATGAAGGTATTGGATAAGTTCATTATTCAATACCTTTAATTAGCTAATTTTTAAATTATCAAATTAAAATAATGGCTTCACACGCACATTCACACGAAACGGAAGAACAGGTAATTGCTCCTGCTCAGACAGGTCCAATCTGGAAAACTTTTTATATTCTTTGCATCTTAACAGCAATTGAATTTTTAATCGCATTCACAATGCCAGCAAATGGCTTGAGAGTAGCTATCTATGTAGGTATGACTTTGGTTAAAGCATTCTATATTGTTGGTGAATTCATGCACTTAAAGCACGAAGTTAAGACGCTTATTTGGTCATTATTACTTCCTGTTGTTTTTGTATGCTGGTTATTAGTCGCTCTTTTTTACGAAGGAAGCCACTTATACATCGGCAGATAATTGGAGTTTGATTTAAAATAAACGCATCAAACGATACCGTTATGCAAAAAAATATCAAAGCTGGAATTCTAATCGCTGTATTAGCAATTCCAGCTTTATTTTATTTATTCCTAAAGGGAGTTGGTGAAAACCATTATAAACTTCCTAAGATGATTCCTGTCATAGACTCGACTTCTGGAGAGGTGAAACTAACAAAGAATCCGAACCCTAAGTGGGATGAACCAGAAATGGATACGGTGTTTCATACCATTCCAGCGTGGACGTTGACGGATGAAAATGCTCGTCCTTTTTCAAGTAGTTCGTTAAAAGGTAAGATTTACGTAGCTGATTTCTTCTTTACTCGTTGTGAATCAATTTGTCCTAAAATGTCTTCTGAATTAACACGACTTCAGGACGTTTTTGTGAATAATGAGGATATTCAGATTGTATCTTTTTCGGTTGATCCTTCCAATGATACACCAGAAAAGTTGAAACAATATGCTAAAGAATACGATGCAGTGGCAGGGAAATGGCACTTTATGACGGGTACAAGAGAGCAAATTTATCCCTTAGCGATAAAAGGTTATTATATTCCTGTAGCTGATGCTTCTGAGTATGATAAAGCAATTAAGTCGCCCAATGAAACATTTATCCACTCAGAGAAGTTAATACTGGTAGATAAAGAAGGCTATATTCGAGGCTTTTACGATGGGACTGATAAAAAAGATGTTGATCGCTTAATTCTTGAAATTCGAGTTCTTCGCAAAATTTACGAAACAGGAAACTAAAATTTGATCGTATGGCTTCATTTTCAATTGAAAAAAACGCTAAAAATGATAAGTTAGTAACCATCTTATCATTAGCGATTCCATTAGCAGTGGCCCTGTTAATTGGAATTCGCCAAAAAGTAGATTTAGGTACTTGGACAAAGGTGCTTCCTCATGTAATTGGCTTATTGAATACAACAACATCCATTACGCTAATTGCAGGTTTTATCTTTATTAAGAACAAAGATATTCAGAAGCATAGACAAATGATGATGCTTTCATTTGCTCAGGGGGCATTATTTTTGGTACTCTATATTTTGTACCATATTTCAAATCCAAATACTCCATATGGAGGTGAAGGTATTCTGAGAGGTATCTATTATTTCTTTCTTGTGAGCCATATTCTATTGTCTGTAGGTGTTGTATGGTTTGTATTAAGAGCGGTATATTTTGCGTTAAGCAACCAAATTGAGGCACACAAGAAAATTGTAAAGTGGACATTTCCACTTTGGCTTTATGTATCGGTCACAGGTGTTATTGTGTATTTAATGATTGCACCTTATTACGCATAAAATTTCAACAAATGAAAAAGCTATTAATAACTGCAGTATTGATACTGCTAACAAAATTAGTGCCTTTTGCCCAATGTGCGATGTGTCGAATGACGGTAGAAAGTACGGTTTCAAATGGTAGAAGTCAAATTGCTTCCAATTTGAATACGGGTATTTTGTACTTGTTGGTTTCTCCATATTTAGCCGTTGTGGTCGTTGGGTATTTGTGGTGGATGAAGAGCAAAAAAGGACTTTCGCCGAGAGATATTATGCGAATGAATTTGAAAAAAGCATTTAAATAAAAAATCCCTGCATCGTTTTACTGGTGCAGGGATTTTTTATTCAATGGAAGCAATAAGTCTTAATATTGTTCTGTCGAAGCAAAAAAGAAAGAGCCTTCAATCGCCGCATTTTCATCAGAATCAGAGCCATGAATAGCATTCGCTGTCATTGATTTAGCAAAACGTTTTCTGATAGTTCCCTCTTCCGCCTTACTAGGGTCTGTAGCTCCTATTAATGCACGAAAATCTGCAACTGCATTATCTTTTTCCAAAATCATTGGTACGATAGGCCCAGAAGACATATAAGCACATAAATCATTGTAAAAAGGTCTTTCTGCATGAACTTCATAAAATTTGCCCGCTAGGCTAGGCGTTAACAATACCTTTTTCATGGCAACAACTCTGAAACCAGCTTCTTCAATCATTGCAATGATTGCTCCGATGTTACCATCTGCCACTGCATCAGGCTTAATCATCGTAAATGTTCTATTGGTAGTCATATTATGTATGTAGGTTATAATGTAATCATGCTCGTAAATGTACAATTGAATGTGCTAACTTCCAACGTTTATTCGCATAGAATCGTAGTATAATGCGTCAGAATAAAGCTAGATCTTCTATTGTTTCAGCAAAAATGTTTAGTCGATAAATTATAAACTGTAAACTATTGGCTAACTTTGTACACTTAGTACGCTTGAGACCTTATACCAACAGAGAAAAGGTCTCATAATTGTTTGATTAAAAGGTATTTACTCATTTAAGCGATAATCAATAATAGAAAAATGTTGTTCAGAATACCTAATCGCTAAATAACAACGTTTTATTTTTGTTAAAAACAGAACCAGCATGCAAAATCTTGATGCCTTTCGGACGTTAATCAGTACGCCGAAAAATATTGTAATCACGACACACTATAAACCTGATGCAGATGCTTTGGGCTCTTCGCTGGGTTTAGCTGGATATTTAAAGAAGAAAGGACATAAAGTAACGGTTATTACTCCTTCGGATTATCCGAAATTTATTGCTTGGATGCCTGGAAATGAAGAGGTAATCAATTATGAAGATTATCGTACTCAGAAAAAAACACAGCAGATAATAGCTTCTTGCGATATTATTTTCTGCCTAGATTTTTCAGTAATGGATCGTATTGAAGCAATGGCTCAATATGTACTTGCTTCTAAAGCAATTAAGGTAATGATAGATCATCATACTTTCCCTGAAAGTTTTGCTGATTTTGTTTATCATGACACTCATGCCGCCGCTACAGCACAGTTAATATTTCAATTAATCGTACTTTTGGGTGACAAAGACTTACTTGATGAAGCCATTGGTGAATGTTTATATGCAGGTTTAATGACAGATACAGGGTCGTTTCGCCATCCTTGTACTACTCCAGAGGTACATCGAATTGTAGCAGATATTATGGAGTTAGGGGTGAATACAAACTTGGTACATCGTCGAGTATATGACTGTACAAGCTTTGAACGCCTACGTTTCTTAGGGTATATCTTAGGACAAAAGATGGTCGTTTTACCAGAATACCGTGTGGCCTATTTTGTTATCACTGCGGAAGAACAAAAACGTTTTCATTCACAAACAGGAGATACGGAAGGAATTGTGAACTATGGTTTACAAATTGATGGGATTGTCATGTCGGTAATCATTGTAGAACGCCCTGATGCTGTAAAAATGTCTTTCCGTTCGGTAGAAGAATTTCCCGTTAACCGTTTGGCTTCGGCTCATTTTAATGGTGGAGGACATAAAAATGCTTCGGGAGCAAAAACCGTTGGACTCGGCTTACAAGGAACAATCGATAAATTATTATCTATTTTACCTTCTTATAAGGAGGAGCTATTGGCAGTACCTAATTAGGTAAATTCTAATTTAGTGATGAACTGTATGAATAAAAAGTACAGGAGTCATTACGCATTAATAAAAATAAAACTAATAAAAAACTAAGAAAAATGCTTAAAAGAATTAGCGGAGTATTACTTGCTGCCAGTATGGTAGTTGCGTGTAACAAAAATCGTACAGAGGTAGTTGAGGGCGTTAAAATTCAGTTTCATAACCATGACGATAAAGCGAAAAAATTAAAGGACGGAGATATCGTTACGTTTACCGCTAAAATTTATAATGCAGCCGATTCGTTACTTCAAGAATCTCCTGCCGACAATCCTGCTCGTGCGATGATTCAACCAAAAGGTGGAATGGGCTTCAAGGGTAGTTTTGAAGATGGCCTTCGTTTGTTAGCTTTGGGTGATAGTGCTACGATTCACGTACCAGTAGACTCATTGGCGAAGGGTGGTGCTCAATTGCCTCCTTTTATCAAAAAAGGAACAGATTTGAAATACTCTGTTAAGATTATTAAAGTTCAGTCAAAAGCAGAATTTGAAAAAGAAATGGCCGACAAAGCGGCTAAAGATAAAGTAGAAGCAGAGACTCGTAAAGCTCAAATTCCTGCTTTAATCGATGCATTTGTGAAAAAGTCAGGTGTTGCTTTCAAAAAGACAGCATCAGGTTTATTGTATGCAATTAGCCAACCAGGTGCAGGAGCTAGTCCAAAAGCTGGTGATGTTTGTAAATGTATGTACAAAGGTACTTTCTTAGATGGTAAAGTATTTGACGAAAGTAAACAACCTGTGGACATGCCAATTGGTCAAATGATTCCAGGGTTTAATGAAGCATTGACATTAATGAAAAAAGGTGGAAAAGCTACATTTATCATTCCTCCAGCTATTGGATATGGTGAAGCTGCTCAAGGGCCAATCCCGGGTAACTCAGTATTGGTATTTGAAGTTGAAATCCTTGATTTCAAAGCAGGTGGAAACCCAGCAATGGGTGGAATGGGAATGGATGAACATGGACATGCTCATTAATCTATAAAATAGTGTACGAAAAGGTGTTGAGGTATGGAGTTTAACTTATATCTCAACACCTTTTTGTATCAAAAGGGCTTAGCTTAGACAAATTAACAGTTTTTAACACAGCATTTAATAATACACAGTTGTAAATTGCGTTTTGAAATAATCAACTGTAGAAACTCAATGAATAAATACAACTTATTTACATTTTTTGGCTTACTTAGTATGGTAGGCTTGCTAAGTGCCTGTCTTTCAAAGGTAACTTTTGAAGAAGGATTAGTGACTAGTCAAAATGAGGCAGCAATTCAGGCTTATATCAAAAGCAAAAACTTGACGATGACACAGTCGGGTGCAGGGTTGTATTATACGATTACCAAAGCCAAAGCAGATGGTCGTACTTGTGTAAGTGCTGATACCATCCGTTTACAGTACGTTATTTCACTTCTAGATGGGACAAAGGTGGATAGCTCGACAAAAAATAATCCTTATAAATTTGTCTATTCAGTAGCATCTCCTGTGCTATTTAAGAAGTTCATCTCGTTGATGAAAGAGGGCGAACAAGCAACATTTATCATTGGCTCTGAATTGGCAGGTGGTACTCAGGCTTTCCCATCGCAAAATATTCCTGCAAATTCTCCTCTTCGTATTGATATTACTTATTATTATACCTCTAGTGAAGAAGCTGATATCGACCGTTATGTTCGTGACACAATTATCAATAAATTAAAATATACCCTTACGGAAAAAGTAGATTATGGTATTCGTTATATCAGAACTAAAGAGGGAACAGGGGATTATCCAGCTTCAGGTAAAATCGCTAAGGTGAAATATACAGGCTATTTGTTAAATGGGATAAAGTTTGACTCTAACTATGGCAAAAATACCGATGGGACAGAGAAGGATTCATTGGATGTGACAATCGGTTCTAGCAGCGGCTTTGTAACAGGATTCCTTCAAGGGGTAAACCGAATGAAAAAAGGAGAAAAAGCAACCATCATATTCCCCTCTTCATTAGGGTATAGTACAAGTGGAAAAGGAGGAATTCCTGCCAATGCACCACTAAGATTTGACCTTGAAATTATAGACTTTAAAGATAACTAGGTATCATGAAGAAACTTTCATATTTAATTGCCTGCTCTTTGCTTATTTGGATGACTTCATGTGTATCTAATGTAGATACCAGTTCAGATGCACAATTCAAAGCAAACGTAGCTACCACACAAAAATATATTCAAACGAAGGGGCTTTCGATGCAAACGGAAACGAGCACCGAAGGAGTATATTACAGTGTAAACGATGCTTCTAGTACGGCTCGTGCAGCCGTAACAGCCGAAATCGCAACGGTTAGCTATACCTTCTCTAAGTTAAGTGATGGTTCTATCGTGGATAGTGCTGTTGTGATGAGCTTGCCTTACAATGTGAATAATACCTTGTTGGATTATGTCATTTCCAAACTTAAAGTCGGAAGTACTGCTACTTTTTTGTTTGCCCAACTTTCTACGATTTCTGAGCCTGTCCGCTTAGATATTTCGTTAAAGTCACTTCAGAATGCCGATGAGTTAACAGCTAGTTATATTGCTAAAAATTATCCAACAACAGCATTTACGACAACAGATTCTGGACTGAAATTTTTCAAAACTGTAGAAAAACCTAAGCAAGATACTGCCGTAGTTGCAGGAAAAACGGTGACAGTGACATACACAGGGAGCTTCTTGTATCCTGTTAGAAAATTGAATGCTACGACAAGTGCGACGTATTATACCGCTGTATTTGATTCGGGCTCATTTTCGTATGTTGTGGGTAGTGGAACTTTAATTAAAGGATTTGAAGAAGGGGTATTGAAAATGAAGCTAGGTGAAAAAGCCTTGTTATTGATGCCTTCGTCGATTGCTTATGGTACTGCGGGTTCTAAAAATTCGAGTACTGGCTATTACTCTATTCCTCCGAGTTCGCCACTTCTTTTTGAAGTGACGGTTACTGCCATTAAATAAAAATGAAACTCTTTTGATACAAAAAGCCTTTTCTTAGATGAGAAGGCTTTTTGAATTTAAACTTTTAATGATATGAATACCTTATGTTTTGCTACCAATAACGCTCATAAAGTAGCAGAGATTCAAGCCTTGTTGGGTACAAATTTTGTGCTTCAGAGCTTAAAAGACATTGGTTGTGAAGAAGAATTAGCAGAAACTGGAACAACCTTAGAAGCAAATTCACTTCAAAAAGCACAATACCTTTTTGACAATTATCATGTAGATTGTTTTGCGGATGATACGGGTTTAGAGGTAGAAGCCTTAAACGGAGAACCTGGCGTGTATTCGGCTCGCTATGCAGGCGAACAACGTGACTCGTTAGATAACATCCATCTATTGTTGACGAAATTGAAGGGACAGGTAAATAGAAAGGCTCGTTTTAGAACTGTTATTACCCTCATTCAAGCAGGTGTGATTACACAGTTTGAAGGAATTGTAGAAGGTCATATTATGGAAGAGTTGAAAGGAACTGCTGGCTTTGGCTATGATCCTATCTTCGTGCCGAATGGCTACGAAACAACCTTCGCTGAAATGTCTATGGAGGAAAAAGGAAGCATTTCGCATAGAGGAAGAGCATTTCAAAAATTAATCACTTTCTTGGACTAAATGCAGGATAGGGGAAATGAATGATAAAAATGTCTTTAGAGTATGATTGATATACTTGACAGATATTAATTTCCCTAAAACGAAAAAAAATAGTTAAAATGTTACATTTGTCTTCTTATTGCTTTTCAGGATGGAAGGCTAATTACTTGTGTAAAAATGAATTATAACCACTTAGTAAAAATATTTACATTGCTATTGTTAGCTTTCGTGAATTATACGGTACAAGCTCAGTACGTTATCACGGGGCGTGTAACAGATGCCAAAAACGGAGACCCATTACCTTTCGCTACGGTAGGGATTAAGGGTCTTAATGTGGGTACGCAAACAAATTTTGAAGGACTCTTTACGCTTAAAGCTAAAACGCTTGGAGACAGTATTTTCGTAAGTTCTGTAGGTTACAAAACCCGTGTAAAGCTACTAGATAAAACAGCAAAAACGCAAGCTATTGATTTCCAACTTCAAGGAGAAGCCAAATCCTTGGATGAAGTTGTTGTGTATTCTGGAGAAAACCCTGCGTTTAAAATCCTTCGTAAAGTCCGAGAAAATGTTGAAAAAAATGATCGTAAGCGTTTGAATGCTTACGAGTACGATTCGTATTCAAAAATGGAACTAGATGTGGATAACATTTCCGATAAATTCAAAAAACGGAAAGTGATGAAACAAATAGAGGGAGCTATCTCGAAGTTTGAAAAACTAGCGGGTGAAGATGGCAAGGCTGTTATTCCTACATTTATTTCTGAAACAATTTCAAAATTCTATTACCGTGAAAGTCCTTCTCGTAAAAAAGAGATGATTTTGAAAAACAACATCAAAGGGGTGGGTGTCAAAGAAGGTGGATTTATTTCGCAATTGGTAGGAGGAAACTTGTTTGCCAATTATAACTTCTATGACAACTTTGTGCCTTTTGTTGGAAAAGACATCATTTCGCCAATTGGTAGCAACTGGAAAGGGACGTATAAGTGGTACTTGGCCGATACTGTCGATGTAGATGGACACGTTTGTTATGGCTTAGAGTTTGATCCTAAGAACGATAAAGATTTAGTTTTTGTAGGAAAGGCGTATATTGATACGGCTTCTTATGCTTTAGTGCAAATTGATGCAACGGTAGGGAAAGAGGCAAATATCAACTTTATTGATAAAATTAAAATTTCACAAGAATTAGAGCAGACTTCGGATGGAGCTTGGTTGCCGTCTAAAGTACGTTTCTTGGTAGATATTGCTGAGGTTTCTAAAGGTTCTGCGGGTATGCTCTTGAAAATGTATATCTCCAATAAGGGTTTTGTGGTTAATAAACCTAAAGAGCTAAGCTTTTACGATATTCCATCTGAAACAGCAGAAGATTCTAAAGAAACAGACCCTGAATTTTGGGTCAAGGCTCGACACGAGCCTATGTCAGGTCAAGATTTATTAGCCTCCAAACTCATTGATACCGTTCGTAATGTACCCATTGTGAAAACCTATGTTGAAATCGCTGAAATTATCGCCAGTGGTTATAAGCGTTTTGGAGGATTAGAAGTTGGGCCGTACTTGAATGCAATTGCATTTAATGCAATCGAGGGGTTGCGTTTAAGAGGAGGTGTCAGAACCAATGCACAGTTTAGTAAGCAATGGGTATTGAAAGGTTGGTTAGGATATGGAACAAAAGACGAAAGGGTTAAATATTCTGGTGAAGTTAACTATATTTTGTCTCGTCGTCATTGGACAGTTGCAGGTATCAAACATAGCCACGACTTAGAGCGTATTGGTTTGACTCCTGATATTATTGGGGACAATAAAATCTTCTACGCCTTTACACGTTGGGGAAATTATTCAGGGGCTTTTTATCGTACAGAAAATGAGGCATTCTTAACAACAGAGCCAACAAAAGGATTGTCATTCAAAGGGGCTTTAACAACAAGGACCTTCAACCCTGTAGAATTTGAGGCTCCATTCATGTATAGAGATGAGTTAGGGGCAATCCTTCGTCGTTCTAATTTTGATAATACCTTTGTAACCGTTGAGGCACGTTTCTCTAAAAATGAAACCTATATCATGGATGGAAATGAGCGTATCACGCTTGGAACGAAGCGAGTACCAGTTGTAACACTTACTTATCAAAGAGGAATTAGAGGGTTATTAGGCGGTGATTTTAACTATAACCGTTTTACGGCAAAAGTATTTCAATCATTCCGTCTAGGGAATTTGGGACGTTCAGATTATACCCTACAAGTAGGGTACATTCCAACAGATTTACCAGCACCTTTGTTATTCCCACACTTAGGGAATCAGACATTCTTCTATAACCGTGCTGCGTTCAATACAATGCGCTATTTTGAATTTGTGAGTGACCAATATGTATCGTTAAACTATAACCACAATTTTGAAGGGTTGCTTTTCAATAGAATCCCTGCAATTCGTCAGCTAAAATGGCGTTTGATTGCTTCTGCGAATATCTTATTTGGAAGTCAACGACAATCGAATAAAGATTTGATGATTAGAATAGAGGATGAAATTTCTCAAACAGGAGTTCCTTTGAAAAGACATTACGAATTCTCGTCATTAGATGCTAATACCCCTTACGCTGAGATTGGTTATGGGATTGATAACATTTTTAAAATATTTAGAATTCAAGCTTTCCACCGTTTAACATACCTTGATCATAAATACCAAGGAGATGTTCCTAAGTCATTTGTCGTGAAGGCATCCGTGCATTTCTCGTTCTAGGTTGCGTAACAGGATAAGTAAAATTCAAAGACAGTACTGCTTTATGTAGTGCTGTCTTTTTGTTTTTATAGCAACTAAAAGCCTAAAATTTAACCTTTTTAATATACCATTTGTATTATTTATAGAACTTTTATGGTATTATAGGTTTTGCTTTTCGTTTATCTTATTTTTGTTTTAAAGACTTTAAAAAACACCTTATTTTGTTGTTTAAAGCCTCAAATTGGCCACTATGATATAAGAAATAAAGACAAACATTTATCTGTACAACTCTCTATTATGCTAACATTAATCATTATAGTTTGCTGCTTTGCAGCGTATTTATTGGGGTCAATTCCAACGGCAATTTGGTACGGTGAAGCCTATTTTGGGATGGACATTCGTAAGCATGGAAGTGGAAATGCGGGAGCGACTAATACGTTCAGAGTATTGGGGAAAAGAGCGGGCACAGTGGTGTTATTTATTGATGCAATGAAAGGTTGGATTGCAACTTCATTAGCGTTGATTTTGTATTACACAAATTTAATAGATTGGTCTGACTGCCAAACATTGAAATTAATTTTTGGTTTTTCGGCTGTTATCGGGCATGTGTTCCCTGTATTCTCAAATTTTAAAGGAGGAAAAGGGGTTGCTACTTTGTTAGGAATGGTCTTGTCTGTCCATCCAGAAGCAGCATTGGTTTGTATGGTGATTTTCTTTGTGGTATTTATGTCTTTTCACTATGTCTCTTTAGGAGCAATACTCGCTTCTTTAGCCTTTCCTATTTTGTTAGTTTTCAAAACCTTTGGGAAAGAAAATAGCCTAGTGATTGGTTTTGGCTTTGTCTTATTTGGCATGATTGTGATTACTCACCGTAAAAATATTGTTCGCTTAATGCGTGGTGAAGAAAACAGAATTTATCTTAAAAAGAAAAAAGTAATTGAATAGCTTTTGTTTGATAAAGCTTTCTTTTTCAATAGTACTAATTCAGTATCTTTGTACCTCTTGTTATAAGTAACAAGAGGTATTTTTTTGTAGGGAATCTAGAAATCAATCAACAATCATATGAACCAATATATCAACGAGAATAAAGACCGTTTTTTAAGCGAATTACTAGATTTATTACGCATTCCTTCGGTGAGTGCTGATAGTAAATTTGCGGGAGATGTCCGTAAAGCGGCTGAATTCATTTGCCAAAAATTGAGCGACGCAGGAGCTGATTTAGCTGAAATATGTGAAACGGCTGGACATCCAATCGTTTTTGGACAAAAAATAATAGACCCTGCTCTTCCGACAGTATTGGTCTATGGTCACTATGACGTACAACCAGCTGATCCGTATGAATTGTGGGATTCTCCTCCCTTTGAACCCGTAGTAAAAGACGAAAAAATCTTTGCTCGTGGGGCTTGCGACGATAAAGGTCAGGTATATATGCACATCAAAGCCTTTGAAACGATGGTGGCAACGAACTCACTTTCTTGTAACGTAAAGTTTATGATTGAGGGAGAAGAAGAAGTAGGCTCTGATAATCTAGGTATTTTTGTAAGTGCCAATAAGGAAAAATTAGCTGCTGATGTAGTCTTGATTTCGGATACGGCAATTATCGCTAATGATATTCCTTCGATTGATGTAGGCTTGAGAGGGTTGAGCTACCTAGAAGTGGAAGTTACGGCTGCAAATCGTGATTTACATTCGGGCGTTTATGGCGGAGCAGTGGCCAATCCAATTAATGTACTAAGCAAAATGATTGCTTCCTTACACGACGAAGATAACCGCATTACGATTCCTAACTTCTATGCCGATGTCGTTGAGCTAACACCAGAAGAGCGTGCTGCAATGGCATTGACTCCTTTTAGCTTGGATGCTTATAAAGAAGATTTAGGTATTGATGAAGTAGTAGGAGAAAAGGGGTACACAACCTTAGAACGTGCTTCAATTCGTCCTACTTTGGATGCTAACGGTATTTGGGGTGGCTATATTGGTGAAGGTGCTAAAACGGTATTGCCTTCAAAGGCTTTTGCTAAAATCTCAATGCGTTTAGTACCCAATCAAAAATCGGAAGTAATTACAGACCTATTTACGAAGCATCTTCAAGCAATTGCTCCTGCTGGTGTAACAGTTAAAGTGCGTCCTCATCATGGTGGCGAACCTTATGTAACGCCAATTGATTCGAAGGAATACAGAGCAGCAGAACGTGCGATGGAAGAAGCTTTCGGCAAAAAGCCTGTACCTACAAGAGGCGGAGGAAGTATTCCAATTGTGGCATTATTTGAAAAAGAATTAGGGCTTAAAACCATTTTAATGGGTTTTGGGCTTGACTCAGATGCCATCCACTCGCCTAATGAGCATTATGGTTTATTCAATTTCTATAAAGGAATAGAAACGATTCCGTTATTCTTTAAATATTATTCAGAAACGAATTAAGTATTCAGACACATTTATTTAAAGAATCAGATAGTAATCTAGTAAACATAAGTTATGTAATTGATTATCATTTTTTACATAACTATGTTTTCTATGTCTCTATGTGGTTAAATAGGTCGTAGTACTTAATAGCTTTTAGTAATAAGCTCAGTTTATCCTTTTACTCAACATATCCCATCATGTCATCTAGTATTAATTTAGATATTCTTATCACTGAGTCCAGTTCCAATTACAACGATTTGGAGAAAATGAGCCTTGCTCAAGTACTAACAGGTATTAACAACGAAGATAAAAGCGTTCCTTTGGCTGTAGAGAAAGCAATTCCTCAGATAGAAGCTTTGGTTGCTCAAATTGTTGTTCGAATGAAAGAGGGCGGACGTTTGTTTTATATCGGTGCTGGTACAAGCGGTCGTTTGGGCGTGGTAGATGCTTCTGAATGTCCTCCAACGTTTGGAGTACCATTTGATTTAGTCGTAGGAATTATTGCTGGAGGAGACGGTGCTATTCGTAAAGCAGTAGAAAATGCGGAGGATAATCAGGAACAAGCATGGTTAGATTTGCAGGCTCAAGGAATTAGTGAACTGGATACCGTTGTGGGTATTGCGGCTTCTGGGCGTACTCCTTATGTGGTAGGTGGTTTGCAAAAAGCCAGAGAGGCGGGTTTGTTAACAGGCTCAATTGCCTGCAATGCAGGGAGTCCAATCGCACAAGCTGCCGAATATGCAATTGAGGTAATCGTTGGCCCAGAGTTCGTAACAGGAAGTACACGGATGAAAGCAGGAACAGCTCAAAAGCTGGTCTTAAACATGATTTCGACGGCTACCATGATTCAATTGGGTAGAGTGAAAGGGAATAAAATGGTGGATATGCAGTTGAGTAACGATAAGTTGGTGGTAAGGGCAGAGAATATGTTGATTAAAGAGCTGGGAATCAGTCGTGAGGAAGCAGTCTCGTTGCTAGCTGAGCATGGTAATGTGCGTAATTCGATTGAAGCTTATTCTTCAAAACGTTAACACGATATTAACAATTCATGTGAAAATATTTATATAGATTTGTACATGACAAGATTAATTAGGGTAAGAAATGATAAATTATTTGCTATAATGTTATTACTTTGTATCCGTTAGTCAAGCTCAATTATCCAAATTATGTTACAGGTGTTTTATCGCACTTGTTGAAACAGACAAATAAATCACATTCATGAAAAAAGTACTATTCAGTGCGTTGTTATTAGCAGGTTTCGTGGCAAACGTGCAAGCACAAGAGATCCCAGAGGACATCAAGTCTATTTTGCAAAAAAATACCTGCTTAGCTTGTCATAAAGCGGATGCTAAATTAGTAGGTCCTGCTTACAAAGACATTGCAAAGAAAAAGTATTCAAACGAAAAAATCGTTGAATTAATTGCTAATCCAAAGCCATCTAACTGGCCAGGTTACCCACCAATGGCTCCAATGAAAAACATCTCTAAGGATGATGCGTTAAAAGTAGCTGGTTGGATTAATTCATTAGCACCAAAATCTGCTGCTAAAGGAAAGAAAAAAGCATAAGGTATCGAATATAAAAAAACCTGACAAGATAAGCTGTCAGGTTTTTTTATGTCAATCATAGAAGTCTTAATTACTTTGCACTGTAATTCGGAGCTTCTTTCGAGATTGTAATATCATGTGGGTGACTTTCTTTCACACCCGCAGAAGTGATTTTTACAAAACGAGCATGGTGCATTGCTTCAATTGAACCAGCACCACAGTACCCCATACCCGCTTTCAGTCCACCAACCATTTGGTAAAGGATTTCTGAAACAGAGCCTTTGAATGGAACACGACCTACAATACCTTCAGGCACTAATTTTTTGATGTCATCTTCTGCATCTTGGAAATAACGGTCTTTTGAGCCATCTTCCATCGCTTCCAATGAACCCATACCACGGTATGTTTTAAATTTACGTCCTTCATAGATGATTACTTCACCTGGCGCTTCGTCTGTACCAGCTAACATTGAGCCAATCATTACCGTGTTTGCACCACCAGCGATTGCTTTGGCGATATCACCAGAGAAACGAATGCCACCATCCGCAATAATAGGAACGCCCGTACCTGCTACGGCTTTAGCTGCTTCGTAAACGGCTGTTAATTGAGGCATCCCAACACCAGCGATAATACGAGTAGTACAAATACTACCTGGACCAACACCTACTTTAACGGCATCAGCACCTGCATCTGCTAAGGCTCTTGCACCTTCACCAGTTGCTACGTTTCCAACGATAACGTCTAAGTTTGGATATTTTGCTTTTACACGTTTTAAGGCATCAATAACGCCTTTAGAGTGTCCGTGAGCAGTATCAATACTTACCACGTCAACACCTACATTAACAAGAGCTTCAATACGGTCAAGTAAATCAGGAGTAACACCTACAGCAGCACCAACACGTAAACGACCTAATGAATCTTTCGAGGCATAAGGGTGTGATTTACGTTTTAAGATGTCCTTATAAGTGACCAAACCGATAAGTCTGTTTTCTTCGTCAACGATAGGGAGCTTTTCGATTTTATATTCTTGAAGAATTGTTTCAGCTTCGTCTAAAGAAGTACCTTTTTTTGCAGTGATTAGGTTCTCCTTTGTCATGATGTCCGTAACCAAGATGGTTAAGTTCTTTTGGAAACGTAAGTCACGATTGGTTAGAATACCAATTAATTTATCGTCAGCATCAATTACGGGAATACCGCCAATTTTAAACTCACGCATAATACGGTGAGCATCTGCAAGCGTTTGTCCAGTCGTAAGGGTGATTGGGTCAATAATCATTCCTGATTCAGAACGTTTTACCTTTCTGACCTGAGCAGCCTGTTGAGCAATCGTCATATTCTTATGAATAATTCCAATACCACCTTCTTGAGCCATTGCAATTGCAAGCTCTGCTTCAGTTACTGTGTCCATTGCTGCGGAAACCATTGGGATATTCAGCGAGATGTTTCTAGTAAGTTGAGTTTGTGTTGATGTCTCTCTTGGAAGAACTTCTGAGTAAGCAGGAAGAAGAAGCACATCATCGTATGTGAGGGCTTCGTAGAGAAATTTAGATGAGTCTAACATGGCAAATAGCTTATTGTTGTTATTTGCCAGACAAAATTACCACGATTATGTTGATTTTGAAAGAAAAGCGACAAAATTATTGTTAAATATCTGTGAATTTAAAACATTGTGCTTTCTTAGAGCTATTTTCTATTTGAAAAGTCTATTTTTTGTTTTACAATTGTTTAAGTTTTTAACGAAATCAATCATCTATACACAATGGAAAAAAATCAGTTTGCATCCTACTATTCTGAAGAAGCAGTGGTGGCAGAACAGTCCCGTTTTATGACAAAAGTCTTTAGTTGGATGTCTGTTGCTCTATTAGTAACAGCAGGAGTAGCCTATTATGTGGCTTTTAATCCAGCAATTGTGGAATTCGTTTTCAGTAGTAAAATTAACTTCTACTTAATGCTTGGTGCTGAGCTAGGTATTGTTTGGTGGTTGAGCTCTCGGGTGGCATCCATGACAGCAAACATGGCAACGTTTTGGTTTTTCTTGTATGCTATTGTAAATGGTGTAACGCTCTCGGTTATCTTTTTTGCTTTTACTGCCGATTCAATTTTCTATGTTTTTCTGATAGCCGCTTCCATGTTTATGGCAATGGCCGCTTATGGTTACTATACCAAGAAAGACTTGACCTCTTGGGGAAGCCTGTTGTTTATGGGAGTAATAGGATTATTAGTGGCTGGAATTGTCAACCTTTTTCTGCGTAGCGATATGTTAGGAATGGTTGTTAGTTCCGTTGGCGTGCTGATTTTTGTAGGCTTAACTGCCTATGATACTCAGAAAATCAAAGAAATGAACGTGATCGGAAATGAAGGAACCGACGAAGATAAGAAAGAAGCGATTATGGGGGCACTAACTCTTTATTTGGACTTTATTAATTTATTCTTGTATTTATTGCGTTTATTAGGAAATCGTAGAGATTAAGTGGCAATTTAGACAGGTTATAAATAAGAAAAAGGGTATCTAGCACGAATAAGTCTATTTCTGTTATATACCCTCTTTTTTGTTATACAAGCATTAAAATGTACCTAAATCAGGGAATAATAACCGCTATTTTCAGGATAAAAGTTCACACAAAAGAAATTTTATGAGTAAATTGCGGACAGATTTATATCCCTTTACTATTAGCGTTCTCTTTATTTTTTGCTATAGTTAGTATAGATGCTGAGACACAACCGAATATTATTCCCAAATTTATGAACTACCAACCTTCCGACTATCTCCCGATTATCGTTCAGTTAGGGGCTGCTCTTGCTTTTATCGTGCTTACGATGGTTGCTACGCACTGGTTAGGCCCAAAGCGTCATAGCTCCAAAAAAGATGATGTTTTTGAATGCGGTATCGAATCCATTGGTGATGCTCGTACTCCCATCTCTGTTAAATATTTCCTTGTAGCCATTCTTTTCGTACTATTCGATGTAGAAATCGTTTTTATGTATCCGTGGGCAGTTAATTTTAAAGAACTAGCTTGGGATGGTTTTGTGGAAATGGTTGTCTTCATGAGCTTTTTATTACTAGGTTTTATCTACGTAATTAAGAAGGGCGTTTTGAAGTGGGAAAAATAAGCATTTAAGATGATTTAAGTCTTAGTGACGTTTTGCCATTTTTGAGGATGATACTTTAATCCGAAAAACTTTTTTAACTAATAAGAGTTTATCGTTAATGAAAGTGGAAACAGTCCTAAGACATCGTATTCCTAAATCAATTTTATTTTAGTATAATCGAAAGGTTTACAATTGATAATCAAGAACTTTGGAGATTTTTCATAGATGTTTATTAATTGATAAACGGTTCACTAATAAATAATGAGCGATACAACAATTAAAATGGTAGATGCTCCTGAGGGGCTTGAAGGACAAGGTTTCTTTGCTGCCAAGTTAGACGATTTAGTGGGTCTTGCCCGTGCAAACTCACTATGGCCTTTGCCATTTGCAACCTCTTGTTGCGGTATTGAGTTTATGGCTACAGCCGCATCCACTTATGATATATCTCGTTTCGGTTCTGAACGTATGTCGTTCTCAGCTCGTCAAGCCGATGTGTTGATGGTGATGGGAACAATCGCTAAGAAAATGGCTCCTGTCTTAAAACAAGTGTATCTTCAAATGGCTGAACCTCGTTGGGTATTGTCTGTCGGTGCTTGTGCTTCTTCGGGTGGTGTATTTGATACCTATTCTGTTTTGCAAGGTATTGACCGTGTGATTCCTGTGGATGTGTATGTGCCAGGTTGCCCACCTCGTCCAGAACAAATTATCGATGGTTTTATGCAAATTCAAGAATTGGCAAAATCTGAACAACGTCGTAGAAGAGAATCCCCAGAATATAAAGCTTTGTTAGCTTCTTACGGAATAGAATAATCATGACAAACGAACAAATAGCTCAGGACTTGGTAGCCCAGTTCGGTGAGGAACGAATTTTTGGTATCGTCGAAAATTACGGATTATTAAACGTAACAACTACGACGGACGCAATCGTACCAATACTTCATTATTTATATCAACATCCAATATTCAAATTTCAGTTCTTAACAGACTTAGGTGGAATTCACTTCCCAGAGGCAAAAGGACAGGAATTAGGCGTTATTTATCACTTACATAGTTTAGAAAATAATGTACGCTTAGTAATCAAATTGTATGTTCCTATCGAAGCTCCAATTGTACCAACGATTACAGGCTTATATGCAGCAGCTAATTGGATGGAGCGTGAAGCATTTGATTTCTATGGTTTAATCTTTGCTGGACACCCGAATTTGACAAGAATTCTAAACGTAGATGAGATGGATTATCATCCAATGCGTAAAGAATATCCATTAGAGGACGCTACCCGTGAAGATAAAATTGATGAACTTTTCGGTAGATAAGTTCTAAGAAATCCATCGTTTTCGGTGAGTTGACTTTAGCCTGTAAAGATAATTTAACGGGCATCCTTGATTTTTAAATGAATATAAAAGCCAAAAGCTTAGTGCCAAAAGCTGTTTAATATGTCAGAAATCGCATTAGTGTCAAGTCCTAACGTAGGGCTTACCAAACCACAAGAAAATAGAAAATTCGTAAACGAGTTGTCAACCCTAAACTTAGGGCCAACACACCCAGCTACGCACGGAATTTTTCAAAATATCCTCACCATGGACGGCGAGACGATTATTGCTGCTGAACAAACAGTAGGCTATATTCACCGTGCTTTTGAGAAAATAGCAGAACGTCGTCCGCTTTATCAAATTACCACACTTACTGACCGTATGAACTACTGTTCGTCGCCTATCAATAACATGGGCTGGCACATGACAGTAGAGAAACTTTTGGGCATTGAAGTACCTAAAAGAGCTCAGTATATCCGTGTAATTATGATGGAATTGGCTCGTATTGCTGACCATATTGTTTGTAATTCGATTCTTGCAGTGGATACAGGAGCAATGACAGGGTTCTTATATTTGATGCAATGGCGTGAACACATCTATGAGATTTACGAAGAAATGTGTGGTGCTCGTTTGACAACGAACATGGGACGTTTCGGAGGAATGGAAAGAGATTTGTCTGCGGAGGCAATTCGTAAGATTCGTGTATTACTGAACGATTTTCCTGCGGGTCTTCGTGAATTTGAAAGTATGGTAAAACGTAACCGTATTTTCATGGATAGAACCATTGACGTAGGTGCTATTTCTGCTGAAAGAGCCTTGAACTATGGTTTTACAGGTCCAAACTTACGTGCTGCTGGGGTTGATTATGACGTTCGTTCGATGAATCCATATTCTTCTTATGAAGATTTTGAATTCGATGTTCCAGTAGGAACAAAAGGCGATACCTATGATCGTTTCTTGGTACGTGGTGAAGAAATGTGGCAAAGCTTACGCATTATCACACAAGCATTAGAAAACCTTCCGGAAGGGCCTTATCATGCAGATGCTCCACATTACTATTTACCAGATAAGAAAGACGTGTATTCTAATATGGAAGCGTTAATCTATCACTTCAAAATTGTAATGGGTGAAATTGATGCTCCAGTAGGAGAGGTATATCATTCGGTTGAAGGGGGTAATGGAGAATTAGGATTCTACTTAGTTTCTGATGGTGGTCGTGCGGCATACCGTTTGAAATTCCGTCGTCCGAGTTTCATTTACTATCAAGCATTCCCAGAAATGATTGTAGGCTCAACTTTATCGGATGCCATCATTACGATGTCTTCAATGAACGTAATTGCGGGGGAATTAGATACCTAGTCATTACACATCAGCAACTCAATAAGTATAATTGTTGCGGACTTTCGTGGAAAAATGAAACGTTCGCTTTAAATATAGTTTAGAGAAGGGAAGGGTTCGATGTTGACCATTCCAAAATCCTAAATCAAACAATGACGAATACACAAACGATACAGTTTCCAGCAGATACGTTGGAGTTGGTACATAAAATCATTAATCGTTATCCAGAAGGCAAACAAAAGTCTGCTTTGCTACCAGTTTTACACTTAGCTCAAGCTGAGTGGAGATGGTGCAGTCCAGAGGTAATGGATTATGTAGCTAGTTTGTTGAACATTAAACCAATTGAGGTTTATGAAGTGGCAACATTCTACACAATGTTCCATTTAGAACCAGTCGGCGAACACGTAATAGAGTATTGTCGTACAGGCCCTTGTTGTTTGATGGGTGGGGTAGAAGTATATGACCACCTAAAAAAGAAATTAGGAATTGAAACAGGTGAAACAACCGCAGATGGCAAATTCACGATTAAAGAAGTGGAATGTTTAGCTGCTTGTGGTTGGGGCCCAGTATTCCAAATTCGTGAGAAATATTACATGAATTTGACTACCGAAAAAGTGGACGAAATCATCGACGAACTTTCTAAATAATCCCTTAGCTAAGGCTAAAAAATACAGAGCATAATTCAGATGAAAATATTAACCGAACATATTGACGTACCGGGAATTGAAACCATTGATGTTTTTCGTAAACATGGTGGTTATAGTGCTTTAGAAAAGGCGTTAAAAACAATGTCGCCTGACGAAGTAACTGAAGAGGTTAAAAAATCAGGTCTTCGTGGACGTGGAGGTGCAGGTTTCCCTGTTGGAATGAAGTGGTCTTTCTTAGCAAAACCAGAGGGTGTACCTCGTTATTTGGTTTGTAATGCGGATGAGTCTGAACCAGGAACATTCAAAGATCACTACTTAATGATGAAATCACCTCATACCTTAATTGAGGGGATGATTGTTTCTTCGTTTGCCTTAGGTGCTAATACTTCTTACATCTATGTGCGTGGAGAATTAATGTATGTGATTCATATTCTCGAAAAAGCTATTCAAGAGTGTTACGACAAAGGTTTGTTGGGTAAAAATATCTTAGGCTCAGGGTATGATTTAGATTTATTTGTACAACCTGGTGGCGGTGCTTATATCTGTGGTGAAGAAACAGCTCTATTAGAATCGTTAGAAGGAAAACGTGGTAATCCTCGTAATAAACCTCCATTCCCTGCTGTGAAGGGCTTATGGCAATGTCCTACGGTGGTAAACAACGTAGAATCTATTGCGGCTACTTCATGGATTGTGAATAATGGCGGAGAAGAATATGCTAAATTAGGTGTAGGGCGTAGTACTGGTACGAAATTGATTTCGGTTTCTGGTCACGTGCGTAAGCCTGGTGTTTACGAAATCCCATTAGGAATTACCGTAGAAGATTTTATCTATGCAGACGAATGGTGCGGAGGTATCCGTGCAGGACATAAATTGAAAGCCGTTGTAGCAGGTGGTTCTTCTGTACCTATTTTACCAGCAGAATTAATCTTGACTACCGCAGCAGGTGAAAAACGTTTGATGACGTATGAATCGTTATCTGATGGTGGTTTTGCTACGGGTACTATGTTGGGTTCTGGAGGTTTTGTAGTAATGGACGAAACAACTTGTATCGTTCATAATACCTTAACATTCGGACGCTTCTATCACCACGAATCATGTGGACAATGCTCACCTTGTCGTGAAGGAACAGGTTGGATGGATAAAATTCTCTACCGTATTGAACATGGACAAGGTCGTCAAGAAGATATTGATTTGTTAGTGGACGTTGCAAAGAAAATTGAAGGAAATACAATTTGTCCGTTAGGAGATGCTGCGGCGTGGCCAGTAGCGGCTGCAATTCGTCACTTCCGTGATGAGTTTGAGTGGCATGTGAAGCATCCAGAAAAAGCAACTCAACCTGGTGCGGTGTTTATGCGTGAAGGTGCAAGCTGGACATTGTAAGATGTTCGTTTTCAATTAAGGCATTCGGTTTAACTGATTGGCTGTTATTGAAAACTAAAATAGACTAACTCTTCGAATTAGATAGAAATTACAGAAAAAGATGAAAGTAACTATTGATAACATAACCATCGACGTAGAACCGGGTACTACCATCATGCAGGCGGCTCGTCAGATTGGTCCACATATAGCTCCTCCTGCCATGTGCTACTACGAACCATTGAAGGGTTCTGGTGGTAAGTGTAGAGGTTGTTTGGTGAAAGTGACGGCTGGTTCAGAAAAAGACCCTCGTCCTATGCCAAAATTAGTGCCTTCTTGTATTACGCAAGTACAAGAAGGTATGGTGGTAGAAAATACCGTGAATGAGCAAGTATTAGAAGCTCGTAAAGGTGTTGTAGAGTTCTTGTTGTTGAATCACCCGCTAGATTGCCCTATTTGTGATCAGGCTGGGGAGTGTCACCTTCAAGATTTCTCTTTTGAACATGGGGTTTCTAAAACTCGTACGGTAGAAGAACGTAATACCTTTGAACCTGTTGACTTGGGACCTTATATCAAGTTAAACATGAATCGTTGTGTGTTGTGTTATCGTTGTGTTTATACGGCTGACCAAATTACAGAAGGACGTGTTCATGGGGTAATGCACCGTGGCGACCATGCTGAAATCAGTACGTACATCGAGAAAGCAATTGATAATGATTTCTCTGGAAACGTAATCGACGTTTGTCCAGTAGGAGCATTGACCGATAAAACTTACCGTTTCAAAAGCCGTGTTTGGTTCTCTAAACCTGTTGACGCAAGTTGCGACTGTGGTAAATGTTCGGGTAAGGTAACACTTTGGTACAAAGGTGACGATGTTATCCGTGTAACTGCTCGTAAAAATATCTGGGGTGAAGTAACTTCATTCATTTGTAATACCTGCCGTTTCGAGAAAAAGAAAACGTCTGACTGGAAAATCGAAGGACCAATGGCTGTGCCACGTCACTCGGTAATTTCTGCTAACAAGTATGCAGCAAATAAGATTACGCCAGCATTCCCGATGAAGCAAGCAGCAGAGCAATATAAGAAAATTGACGATAATCGTGATCGTTCATTCTTAAATGCTCCAAAGGAATTGAATTAAGGATTGACTCTTTTACTGTAAAATAAAGAGGATAACATAATAAGTATTCGTTTTCATTAGTTGAAAAGCCTTAGTTTTTCAATCACAGATGACTAATAACAGATAACAAATCGATGGAAATTACATCAACATTATTTGCCGCAAAAGCGATTTATATCGGATTGATTTTTGCCATTACCTTAGGGGTTGCGGCTTATTCGACCTACGGAGAACGTATTGTTGCGGCTTGGATGCAAGACCGTGTTGGACCAGATAGAGCAGGGCCTTTCGGGATTTTTCAGCCGCTTGCCGATGCTGTTAAAATGTTTATGAAGGAAGATTTTATTCCTGCAAACTCAAGTAAATGGTTATTTATCGCTTGGCCTTGTTTATCAATGCTAACGGCTTTATTAACCTCTGCGGTTGTTCCTTTTGGAGATAAACTTGATCTTGGAGGAGGTATCGAAATGGATTTGCAAGGTATTGATGTAAATATTGGTATTTTGTGGGTGTTTGGTATCGTTTCTCTAGGGGTATATGGTATCTTAGTAGGTGGATGGGCTTCTAACAACAAATACTCTTTGCTAGGTGCAATCCGTGCTGCTTCTCAAAATATTTCGTACGAATTGGCAATGGGACTTTCAATCATTGCAATTTTGATGATGACAGGGTCTCTATCAACTAAAGTAATTGTAGAAACACAACAAAATGGTGCAGGTTTCCTTAGCTGGAATATCTGGTCACAGCCGATTGGTTTTGTTATTTTTATTGTTTGTGCTTTTGCAGAATGTAACCGTACTCCATTTGATTTACCAGAATGTGAAACGGAATTAATTGGTGGATACCACACAGAGTATTCTTCGATGAAATTAGGTTTTTACTTGTTCTCTGAATATATCAATATGTTTGTTTCAGGAGCAGTAATGGCTACACTTTATTTCGGTGGATATGATTATCCATTTAATGAAGTGGTAGAAGCTCAATTTGGTCAAAATATTGCGGCACTTGTTGGTGTAGGAGCATTGATGGGTAAAGCATTATTCTTTGTATTTGTGTTTATGTGGGTACGTTGGACATTACCACGTTTCCGCTATGACCAATTGATGAATTTAGGTTGGACAGGTCTTATTCCAATTTCGATGTTCAATGTGGTTTGGACAGGTTTATCCATCCTTATTCCAACGACGTTTAACTTGCCAGCATGGGCTTCAATTGTGGTTTCATGGTCAGGTATTGGTGTATTGTTGATTGGATTAATTATCTACCACGGAGCAACAAGTAAAAAGAAAACAGTTGCGTTGGCTCATTAAGATGAATTAGCCATTTACGATAATAAGTATTTCATTGAAATTTTGCGATATTGCTTGGCTTTTATCTAGTAGAAAATCGTTAAGCCATTTCGCTTACTTATCAACTTAGGAAGAATTATGAATTTAAGTAATAGAACAAAAGTCTTAGAACAAGAAGAAATGACGCTTAGTGAGCGTATCTATTTGCCTGCTATTTTGGGCGGGATGGCTACTACATTAAAGCACTTTTTTCAGAAACCTGCTACGATTCGTTATCCTGAGCAGACTCGTTATTTAGGTCCAGTGTACCGTGGTATGCACATCTTAAAACGTGATGAAAGTGGTGCGGAACGTTGTACAGCTTGTGGGCTTTGTGCCGTGGCTTGTCCAGCGGAAGCAATCTCGATGGTGGCTGAAGAACGTAAAAAAGGAGAGGAGACCTTATACCGTGAGGAGAAATATGCCAAAGTATATGAAATCAATATGCTTCGTTGTATCTTCTGTGGATTGTGTGAGGAAGCTTGTCCGAAACAAGCAATTTATCTACGTCATGACAAAATGGCTCCTGTATTTGAAGACCGTAACGAAGTGATTTTTGGGAAAGATAAATTGGTTGAAAAAATGGATCAACGTTACTTACGTGATGGTTGGAAGTAATTTTACTAGCACAATTATCAGTGAACAGTGAAAATTGATTGTCTGATAATTTTAGTTAATATTTTATTCAACAGTTGCCTGTTATGGATGAGAATCGCTTATTTCAAGCATCTATAATCGACAATTGATAACTGATAACAGATAATGAACTTTTGGTATTTTTTAACAGCCTTGACGCTGCTTAGTGCTTTGATGGTGGTTTTTGCTAAAAACCCAATCCACAGCGTATTGTATTTAGTGTTTACCTTCTTCTGTATTTCTGGTCACTATGTGTTGTTAAATGCTCAGTTTTTAATGGCAGTTAACATCATCGTTTATGCTGGAGCAATCATGGTATTATTCTTATTTGTAATCATGATGCTAGACTTACGCAAGAATGTACCTGAGTCGAAATCGAATCTGACTAAATTGGCAGGTGCGGTTTTAGGTGGTACGTTGCTAGTTGTATTCATTGCAGCTACTCGTCACATGAATTTAGGAAATGGTTCTGGTGCAATAGGAGCTCAAACAGGGATGGTAGAAAGTCTTGGTATGATTTTATACAAAGATTATTTATTACCTTTTGAATTGGTTTCTGTGTTGTTCTTTGTGGCAATGGTTGGAGCCGTTATGCTAGGTAAAAGAGAAGCTGGCGAACGTAATTTCTAATGATATATTGTACCGCTAAGTTATAAGAAAAGCCTTGTTTCTCGTAAAAGAAACAAGGCTTTTTTATGGCTTCGAGAGGACAATAAATTATTTGATGATAAAACTACCTCTTCCTATTCTAAAACCTTCAGAAAAAAGCTCTACGGCATATAAACCTGAAGCATAGACCTGCCCTCGAGCATATAGAATTTCTACTTTCTGATTATCATTACTGTATAAAACGTTGGTTTTTGTTGTATAAGCAATGTCCTTTCCATCTTGACTGAACACTCCAGATACACTGACATTATCTGCAATGACAGCCCCTTCTGGGTCAATAATTCGCACGAAAATATCTTTTGTATTTTCTTCTGTCAGTGGGTTACTTGCAAGGGCAAAGCTAATTTTGATTTGGTTCACTCGTTTAGCTTTATACATTCCTCCTTCTTGTAGTTTCCCGTTTGCTTTTAGGGCATCAACTTTAAAGTCAATAGCTTTTAATTGAGCCCCTAATGCTATCTTATGACTTAATTGAGTATTCTTCGTTTTTACCTGATCAATTTCCTCTTTTAAGCCCGTCATTTGCTGGGTTATTCCTTCTTTTTCTTGCGATAGCGTTAACACTTCTTTACTCATGGCCTCTGTTTTGCCATTTAACTCAATGTTTTCTGCCCTTAATTTTGCAATTTCCACATCTTTATCTTCTAAGAGTTTGATGTATTCTTGAATTTGAGCTTCATACTTTTGTCGATTAAAACTAGGGTCATTTTTAATCGTTTCTTTTTGTCGTAAAACATGGGATTTGATGGCTTG